>DATCXL010000093.1:0-3347 GCA_036565825.1 Mycobacteriales bacterium | reverse complement strand
CGTCGGCGAGCATCTCGACCAGGGTGATGACCGCCGACCCGGCCCGGCGTACCCCGGCCACGAACGGCAGTGCGGCGCTCCACGCGACGAAGGGCAACACCACCAGGTCGTGCCGGGCCGTCAGGTGTGCCCGCTCGTGGTCGAGCACCCCGTCGAGTTGGTCTGGTTCGAGCAGCGACAGGGCACCTGCGGAGACCACCACCCGTGGCCGCAGGCCGGGCAGGCAGTAGGCCGTCGCGACCGGATGGTCCAGCACGACGGCACCGCCCAGGTGCTCCGACGGGGTGCCGACCAGATCCACCAACCGTCGGTGCCGACGCCGATCCCGAAGCGTGCGGGCACCGGCCACCAGCAGCACGCCGGCCAGTCGCGCGGCGAGCGCGGTGGCAGCCAGCAGGGCGGCGGTGTGCCAGCCGTCCAGGTGCTCGAACGGGCGCAGCAGCACCACGTTCGACCAAGCGCGACCAGCCCGGCCGGCAGCGTCGTACCGAGCGGTGCCAGCGCGTACACCAGGGCGGCACCGACGAACCGCGAGTAGTCACTCCAGTTCATGCCGAACTGGAACTCCTGCACGATGCCGGTGACCACCCCCATGGCGAAGTTGATCAGGAAGAGTTTGCCCCAGAACCTCGTTGCGCGTAGGTAGGCCGCCCGACCGGTGCGTAGCCAGGCCGTCTGCAGGCAGGCGACCAGGACCGCCAACCCGATCGACAGCGGTACGAACAGGAAGTGGTACACGGTGGTGATACCAAACTGCCACCGGGCGATATCCAGCACGGACACGTTCGGGCCTTCCGGACGGGTGACCAGGGCACTGCGCCCACGGTCGGCCCGGGCACTACCACCGGGTAGGGACCTATGTCCCCCCACCTCCGTCGGTACCTGTGAGGTCACTCACCGGCAGGGGTGACCCGGGGAGGTTCGGGCAACCCTCAGGGGGAACATCGCGTCCACACAGACGTTAACAACACAGGCGGTTGATTGACCGTAACGACCCCGCCGCGTACACGACACCAAGTTGGGATGACCCAGTGACCTTGCCTCGTTCCACCCCTGCAACGACCCGGAGAACCTCCGCGGTCGAGCCGCGCATCGCCTCGCGCCGGCATCGCAGCCAGCGGAGCGTCGAGGTGAACCCCACCCAGACCGAGAGCACCGAGGACGAGCGCCCCGATCTCGACGAGACCGTGGTTTCCGCCGATCTTGTTCGTGTCTACCTCAACGAGATCGGCAAGGTCGCGCTGCTCAACGCCGCGCAGGAGGTCGACCTGGCCAAGCGCATCGAGGCCGGCCTTTACGCCGCGCACATACTCGCCGAGCAGGCCAGCACGCTACCCACTGCCAGCGCCCGGGAACTACGTGTGCTTGTGCGGGACGGCCAGCGGGCCAAGGAGCACCTGCTCCAGGCGAACCTGCGACTGGTGGTGTCGCTGGCCAAGCGGTACACCGGCCACGGCATGCCGTTCCTGGACCTGATCCAGGAGGGCAACCTGGGCCTGATCCGTGCGGTTGAGAAGTTCGACTACGCCAAGGGCTACAAGTTCTCCACCTACGCGACCTGGTGGATCCGCCAGGCGATCACCCGGGCGATGGCCGACCAGGGCCGCACCATCCGGTTGCCGGTGCATCTGGTGGAGCAGGTGAACAAGCTCCAGCGGACCCGGCGGTTCATGCACCAGCAGTTGGGCCGGGACGCCACCGAGGAGGAACTGGCCGCCGAGCTGGACCTGACCCCGGAGAAGGTCGGCGAGCTGTTCCAGCACTCCCGCGACCTGGTCAGTCTGGACCAGGCCGTCGGCACCGACGAGGACGCCGAACTGGGCGACTTCATCGAGGACACCGACGCGCCGTTGGCCGAGGACGCGGTGGCCTTCGGGTTCATGCGTGACCAGATCGACAAGGTGCTGGGCACCCTGGAGACCCGCGAACGCGAGGTGCTGCGGATGCGCTACGGCCTGGACGACGGTCGGCCGCGCACGCTGGACGAGATCGGTCGGGCGTTCGGACTGTCCCGGGAGCGGATCCGCCAGATCGAGCGGGACACCATGGCAAAGCTCCGCCACCCCAGCCGATCCCAGTCGCTGCGCGACTACGTCGAGGACTGACCGCCCGGCGACCCGGACACCGGGGCCGCCGGGCTGACCCACCGCTGTCGGTACGGCGCCGCGATGCGGAACAGTCGCTCGCACGTCAGGTCCTGTACCTGGTCGGCCAACTTGTCGACCAGGTACAGGAACAGCCTGGCGGTGGCTTCCGCGTTCCATTGTGTGTGCCCTCCAGCGCCGCGTACCCGCAACCCGGCCCGACCCAGCAACTCGGGCAGCGAGCGGGGCGCGGCTCCTGGCCAGATCCGCCGGGCCAGCGGCAGGGTGTCCAGCACCCCGGCCGGGCGCAGCGCGGGCAGTTCGGCGCACAGCGCGTCGGTGACCACCGCAGCCCCGTGTGCCACCAGCCTCCGTCCATCCAGTACGGCCGTGACGTCACCGGCCATCGCGGCGAACGGCGGGCGACCGGTCAGGTCGGCCTCCCGGATGCCGTATCCGCGGGCGGCGTGGCTGGTTACCGGCCGAGTTGGACAGCCCACCCAGGTCAGCGGCGCGCTGCTGATGGCACCGCTGTCGATGGTGACCACGGACAGTTCGACGATCTCCGGCGGCTGCTGGCCGGAGGTGGCCACGCTGGCCGCGGCGAACCGGTGACCGACAAGAACGGAGTGCGACGGCATGGCGACTCCTGGGTTGGGCGGACCACCGGCCCGGTGAACAGCCGGCGGGCGCGTTGGCGCCGAGTCCAGCCTGAGCCGCTGCACGGGCCTGACCGGGGGCCAACCGTGGGACGTCTGGTGGTCTTCTGTTGGACGGGGCCGATCACGGAAAGTGGGAATGTTGGTACCCGACGTTAACCTCCCGATCATGACCGAGCGCCCGACCCTGCTCAAGCGTCTGCTCACCGAACGGCACTGGATGACTGCTTCAGGCCCTCGCCGGGGCGAAGCCCCGGCTCCGGGGTCCCGCCCGACCACATCGCCCACCTCGAACACACCGCCAACGAGTTGGGTGTGCGAGCGCTCAAGTTGGCGCCGCTGTCTCGCCGACGAGGCCAGCTCGTGCTTCCGGCAGCGAGCACCAGGGCCGAGCTGCCCCAGTACCGCGTTCAGACGTGCACCCGTGGACGGATCCGGTCGGGTGACCGGGATAACGTTGTCGGATGCGGATCGGACAGCTCGTCGGCTCCGGGCGTACCGCGGACGTGTTCGCGATCGACGACGAACGGGTACTGCGCCGCTACCGCGACGGCACCGACGCGACCACCGAAGCGGCGGTGATGGCCTACCTGGCCGACCAGGG
>DATCXL010000312.1:0-13549 GCA_036565825.1 Mycobacteriales bacterium | reverse complement strand
GGACGTGCCCGGCGTGGTCGAGGTACACGACCTGCACGCCTGGGCGATCAGCAGCGGCATTCCGGTGCTCTCGGCACATGTCGTGGTCGACGACCAGACCCTCGCCGCCGGAGGGCATGGTCCACTGCTGGACAAGCTGTGTGGCTGCCTGTCCGGACACTTCGCCATCGAGCACTGCACGTTCCAGATCGAACCGGCGGGCCATCGAGACCACGAGGGCGCCGACCACGCCTGAACCCCACCTGCCTGGTGGGCCGGGTCAGTCGGCCACCAGCAGCGCCTCCGCGCCGACCGGGACGTAACCGGCGGCCAGAAACGCCCGTACCGACGCGGCGTTACCTGGCGCGATCTGCGCCCACACCGCTGTTGGGTCGACGGACAGGTGACGGGCCGCCCGGGCAAGGCGTCGCCCGAGCCCGCGCCCGCGCGCCGACGGCTCCACCTCGACAGCGACCTCACACCTCCCGGCAAGTCCCCGTCCCAGCAGTACCAGGCCACCGTCGGTCTCCCACACCCGCACGTCGTCGCGGTACCGCAACGCCCGGCGAACCCTCGGATGGTCGTGAGCGGAACACTCGACCAGATCCACCGACGGATCACCGGGCAGCGCACCGGCCACGGTGATCATGTCGATGTTGTTGACGCGGTGGTGCAGGCAGGCTGCCAACGCGGACAGGAAGGGCGGGCACAGCGGCGCGGAAAGGTCACCGTCGGGCACGCGGGCACGAACCCACCGTTCGTCCACATCGGCCACCACCACGCTGTGCCCGGTGAACGCGAGTACCGCCGCGTCCCGCGGGCGGGGCTGCGGCAGTACCGACAGTTCGCCGTCCAATCCGACCGGGCCGCCGCCGGCAACTCGACGGAGTAACGCGGCCAACCCGCTCCGGTCGCGGTCATCCACTGTCACGTCCACCGTCCACCAGAACCTGGGTACCTCGGCGAGGACAGGTCACACGTTGAAGCCGAGGGCGCGCAACTGCTCACGTCCCTCGTCGGTGATCTTGTCCGGCCCCCACGGCGGCATCCACACCCAGTTGATGCGGAAGTCCTTGACCAGGCCACCACCGGGCCCGCCGGTCAGTGCCGAGCGGGTCTGGTCCTCGATCAGGTCGGTGAGTGGGCAGGCCGCCGAGGTGAGCGTCATGTCCAGGGTGACGACCTTGCCATCCGCCTCGGGGGTGTCGTCGACGTGGATGCCATAGACAAGGCCGAGGTCGACCACGTTGATACCCAGTTCGGGGTCGACCACGTCACGCATGGCCTCCTCGACCTCGTCCAGGCTCGGCGAGTCGGTTACGGGCAGGGTGTTGCTCATGATGAACCTCCAGTGACGGGCACGGCCTTGGCGGTGGCGTCCTTCCATGCCATCCAGCCGAGCAGGGCACACTTGACTCGGGCGGGGTACCTGGACACGCCAGCGAACGCCACCGCGTCCTCCAACAGGTCCTCGTCTGGTTCACCCGAGCCCTTGGACTGCATGAGTCGTAGGAACTCCTCGTGCACCACCAACGCCTGCTCGATGGTCTTGCCCACGAGCAGTTCGGTGAGCACCGAGGTGGACGCCTGGCTGATCGAGCAACCCTGACCGTCGTAGGACACGTCGACGATCCGGTCACCGTCCAGCCGTACCCGCAGGGTCACCTCGTCACCACAGACCGGGTTCACGTGGTGTACCTCGGCGTCGTACGGGTCGCGCAGGCCACGCCCGTGCGGGTTCTTGTAGTGGTCCAGGATGATCTCCTGGTACATCGACTCCAGTTGCATCGGCCGTTCAATCCTCGATCGTGGTCGGACGGGCACGGAGCTGGCTGCCTGTCATCCGAAGAACGCTCTCACCTGCTCCAACCCGCGCGCCAGCGCGTCGATTTCCTCGATGGTCGTGTAGAGGTGGAACGACGCCCGGGTGGTGGCCGGTACCCCGTAACGCAGGCAGGCCGGACGGGCACAGTGGTGGCCGACCCGCACCGCCACGCCCTGCTCGTCGAGTACCTGTCCGACGTCGTGTGGATGTATGCCGTCCATGACGAAGGAGATCGCCCCGCCGCGGTCGGCCTGGTCGGTCGGGCCGATGATCGAAAGTCCCGGCACGGCCGACAGCGCGGCCAGGGCGTGCGCGACCAGTTGCTGTTCGTGCGCCCGCACAGCCGGCATGCCCACGGCACGCAGGTAGTCGACCGCCGCGGCCAGCCCGACGGCCTGGGCGATCATCGGTGTGCCGGCCTCGAACCGGTGCGGTGGCGCGGCGAACGTCGACCCGGTCATCTCGACCACCTCGATCATCTCGCCGCCACCGAGGAACGGTGGCATCGTGGCGAGCAGTTCGCGGCGACCGTAGAGCACACCCACACCGGTGGGGCCGAGCATCTTGTGTCCGGTGAAGGCCAGGAAGTCCACGTCCAGCTCGGTCACGTCGACCGGCATGTGCGGCACCGACTGGGAGCCGTCCAGCACGGTCAGCGCGCCCACCTGCCGAGCCCGGGCGACCAGTGGGCGCACCGGGTTGATGGTGCCCAGCAGGTTGGACTGGTGGGTGAATGCCAGCACCTTCGTCCGGTCGTTGACCACCTCGTCGAGGTGGTCAAGGTCCAGCCGCCCGTCGGCGGTCAGCCCGATCCAGCGGAACTCCGCACCGGTGCGCTGGGCCAGCAACTGCCAGGGCACCAGATTGGAGTGGTGCTCCATCTCGGTGACCACGATCCGGTCGCCGGGTCCGACCCGGAACCTCTCGGCCTCCGGACCCGAGGTGGCCGCGTTACCCATCGCGTAGGCGACCAGGTTCAGTGCCTCGGTGGAGTTCCGGGTGAACACGACCTCCTCACGGTGTGGTGCGTTGATGAACGCCGCGACCGTGTCCCGAGCCGCCTCGTACATCGCGGTGGCCTCCTCGGCCAGGGTGTGGATCCCGCGGTGCACGTTGGCGTTGTGCCGCTCGTAGTAGTCCCGTTCGGCGTCGATGACCTGGCGCGGCTTCTGCGAGGTCGCGGCACTGTCCAGGTAGACCAGCGGCCGGTCGTCGTGTACCAGTCGATCCAGGATGGGGAAGTCCTTACGGATCGCGTACACGTCGTACCCGGACCCGCCCCGGATGTCATCGGAACCAGCGGGGGTCACGACGCGGTCTCCCGCACACCGGTGAACCGCTCGTAGCCTTCCTCTTCCAGCCGGCCGGCCAGTTCCGGGCCGCCCTGCTCAACCACCCGGCCGTGGTAGAACACGTGCACATAGTCCGGGGTGATGTAACGCAGGATCCGGGTGTAGTGGGTGATCAGCAGAGTGCCCACGTCGGTGCTCTCGCGGACCCGGTTGACCCCCTCGGCGACCACCCGCAGGGCGTCCACGTCGAGCCCGGAGTCGGTCTCGTCCAGGATCGCGATCTTCGGTCTGAGCAGCGCCAACTGCAGGATCTCGTGCCGCTTCTTCTCACCGCCGGAGAAGCCCTCGTTGACATTGCGTTCGGCGAACGCGCGGTCCATGTCCAGCACGCCCATGGCCTCGTTCACCTCCTTGACCCAGGTACGCAGCTTGGGCGCCTCGCCGCGTATCGCGGTGACCGCGGTACGCAGGAAGTTCGACACCGACACGCCGGGCACCTCGACCGGGTACTGCATGGCCAGGAACAACCCGGCCCGGGCACGCTCGTCCACGGTCATCGACAGCACGTCCTCGCCGTCGAGGGTGACCGTGCCCCCGGTGACCCGGTACTTGGGGTGCCCCGCGATCGAGTAGGCCAGGGTGGACTTACCGGAACCGTTCGGGCCCATGATCGCGTGCGTCTTGCCTGACTCCACCGTGAGGTCGACACCGTTGAGAATCTCGGTGTTCTCGACCGACACGTGCAGGTCGCGGATCTCCAGGGTGGCCACTACTTCTCCTCGTTCAGGCGGACGAACACCACGGCGTCGTCACCATTGCCTTCGATTCTGACGGGGTAGACCGGCACCGGCCTGGTGGCCGGCGGTACGGTCGGCTTACCGGTGCGCAGGTCGAACCGGGAGCCGTGCAGCCAACACTCGATCGTGCTGCCCTCCACCTCGCCTTCGGACAGCGGCACCTCCTGGTGGGAGCACACGTCGTAGATCGCGTACACCTCACCCTCGCTCCGCACGACGGCCACCGGTATGCCGGACAGTTCGACCCGGATCGCGCCGGTCTCGGGCACCTCGGCGAGCCGACACGCCGACACGAACTCCGTGCCGCCACCCGATCCCCTACCGACGGTCATGCCTCCACCTGCGCCAACTCCTCCTCGACCGCCTGCGTCAACCGCTGCTCGATCTCGGGAATCCCGATCCTGCCGATGATGTCGGCGAAGAAACCGCGCACCACCAGCCGGCGTGCCTCGTGTGCGGGAATCCCGCGCGACATCAGGTAGAACAACTGCAGGTCGTCGAACCGTCCCGTGGCGCTGGCGTGACCGGCCTCGATCACCTCACCGGTCTCGATCTCCAGGTTCGGCACCGAGTCAGCCCGGGCACCGTCGGTGAGCAGCAGGTTCCGGTTCAGCTCATAGGTGTCCACACCGATCGCGGCCGGTTGGACCAGCACGTCGCCGATCCACACCGAGTGGGCGTCCTCGCCCTGCAACACGCCCTTGTAGGTCACCACACTGCGGCAGTGCGGCTCACCGTGGTCGAGGAACAGGCGGTGTTCCTGGTGCTGGCCGGCGTCGGTGAAGAACAGTCCGAGCAGCTCGGCGTCCCCACCCGGGCCGCCGAACCGCACCGTCGGGCTGAGCCGCACAAGGTCTCCGCCGAGCGTCACCACGATGCTGCGGAACCGGGCGTCGCGGCCGACCAGTGTGGACTGGGTTTCGACGTGTACCGCGTCCCGGTCCCAGTCCTGCAGGCTGACCAGGGTCAACGACGCACCGTCACCGATCCGGCACTCGACGTTCGACGCGAGGGTCGCACTGCCCACATGGTCGACCACCACGACCGCCTCGGCGCGCTCGGCCACGTCCACCACGATGTGCCCGTAACCGATGCCGCCCTGCCCCCGCACGGTGACGAACGTCGGTTCCTTGGAGACGGTGTCACGCGGCACCGACAACACGAGTGCCTCTTCGACCCCGGCCAGCGCCAGTGCGCTGATCCGGTCAGCCGGGTCGAGTACACCGCCGACCAGTGGGTCGGCTTCGGCCGAGCCCTGCGCCTGCACATGGCGAACCAGCACCGACCCGGCCGCCTTGACGTCAACCTCGATGCCACCGGTGGGCCTCACCGGTTCCAGCAGGGTGCGCAGTCGGTCCAGCGGGGTGAACCGCCAGTCCTCCTCTCGGCCGGTGGGCACGCCGAACACGTCCGGGTCACGGGATGTGAGCCGCCGCACGTGCCCATGCTCCTCCGCGCCGGTTCCGTGGGTGTGGGCGCCGGCGAGTGTCTGTTCCGTCATCTAGCCGACGGCCCCTTCCATCTGCAGCTCGATGAGCCGGTTCAGTTCGAGTGCGTACTCCATGGGAAGCTCCCGTGCGATGGGCTCGACGAACCCACGCACCACCATGGCCATCGCCTCCTCCTCGTTCAGGCCACGGCTCATCAGGTAGAAGAGTTGGTTCTCGTTCACGTTCGACACGGTCGCCTCGTGGCCCATGGACACGTCGTCCTCCCGTACGTCGACGTACGGGTAGGTGTCCGACCGGCTGATCGCGTCGACCAACAGCGCGTCACACCTCACGTTGGAGGCGGCGCCCACGGCTCCCTCGGCGATCTGCACCAGCCCGCGGTAGGAGGTACGCCCGCCACCACGTGACACCGACTTGGACACGATCGTGCTGGACGTGTGCGGCGCTACGTGCACCATCTTGGCGCCCGCGTCCTGGTGCTGGCCCGGACCGGCGAAGGCGATGGAGAGCACCTCGCCCCTGGCATGCTCACCGACCAGCCACACCGACGGGTACTTCATCGTCACCTTGGAGCCGATGTTGCCGTCGACCCACTCCATCGTCGCGCCCTCGTGTGCGACGGCACGCTTGGTGACCAGGTTGTAGACGTTGTTCGACCAGTTCTGGATGGTGGTGTAGCGACAGCGGGCGTTCTTCTTGACGATGATCTCGACGACGGCGGAGTGCAGTGAGTCGGACGTGTAGATGGGCGCGGTACAGCCCTCGACGTAGTGCACGTAGGCGTCCTCGTCAACGATGATCAGGGTCCGCTCGAACTGGCCCATGTTCTCGGTGTTGATCCGGAAGTAGGCCTGTAGCGGGATCTCCACGTGCACCCCCTTGGGCACGTAGACGAACGATCCGCCGCTCCACACGGCCGTGTTCAGCGCGGCGAACTTGTTGTCGCCAGGCGGGATCACCGAGCCGAAGTACTCGCGGAAGATCTCCGGGTGTTCCCGCAGGCCGGTGTCGGTGTCCAGGAAGAGGACCCCCTGCTCCTCCAGGTCCTCCCGGATCTTGTGGTAGACCACTTCGCTCTCGTACTGGGCTGCCACGCCGGCGACGAGCCGCTGCTTCTCCGCCTCGGGGATACCCAACCGGTCGTAGGTGTTCCTGATGTCGGCGGGCAGGTCCTCCCAGGACTCGGCCTGCTTCTCGGTCGAGCGCACGAAGTACTTGATGTTGTCGAAGTCGATGCCACCCAGGTCGGCACCCCAGTTCGGCATCGGCTTACGGCCGAACAGTCGGTGCCCCTTCAACCGCATGTCGAGCATCCACTGCGGTTCGTTCTTCTTACCGGAGATGTCGCGTACGACCTCCTCGGACAAACCGCGGCGGGCCTGTGCACCGGCCAGGTCGGGGTCGGACCAGCCGAACTTGTAGCTGGACAGCGCCTCTATCTGCTCGTCCTGGGACAGCACCGGCTTACCGACACTCTCCGGAACGGTGGTTGTCATGCCGACTTCCTCCCAGCTCGGGGGGTGGTGCTGGTCAATGTTGTGTCTCCCGCCGCGGGAACGTAGGTTGTGCAGACCTCGTCTCCCCGGGCGATCGTGGCGAGCCGCTGCACGTGGGTGCCGAGCATGCGGGCAAACGCCCGGGTCTCGGCCTCACACAGTTGTGGGAACTCGGCCGCAACGTTCGCGACCGGGCAGTGGTGCTGGCAGAGTTGCTCGCCGGAACTCAGCCCCTGGGCCGAGGCGGCGTAACCCTCGTCGGTGAGTGCCGCGGCGAGCGCCTCAACCTGGCGGGCGGGCTCACCGGCATGGGCCACCTCGTCGTGGTGTCGGTTCTCGAATCCAGCCACCCGACGTTCGGCGAACTCGGTCACCGACCGATCTCCGCCGGTCTGGGCGAGAAACCGCAGGGCCGCCACGGCCAGGTCGTCGTATGCGTGCTCACCGCAGTGCAGTCGGGCGGTGTCGGTCAGGGCGAACACTCGGGCTGGCCGGCCCCTTCCCCGCCTGTGGGCCGACACCTCACGGTAGGTAACCAGTCCCTCGGCAAGCATCGCGTCAAGGTGCCGACGCACCCCGGCCGCGCTCAGCCCGAGCCGCTCCCCCAGTTCGGCCGCGGTGGACGGGCCATGCCGCAACAGCATCCGCGCCACGCTGTCGCGGGTACGGCCCTCGACCGCACCGTCGGTGGTCGCGTCGATTTTCACCACACCATTGTGATGTATTTCCCAGGGTCAAGGCAAACCGGAGCCCGGGCAACCGTGGTCACCGGACCGACGGTCTGGCCGTACCCGTCCCGAACCCGTCCCGAGACCACCCCGTCGCTCCGCCCGGACCGTCAACGACTCGCGCCGGCCACGTTGAGTAACATCACCCCACCGACCACCAGGGCCAGCCCGGCGAGCTTGACCGCGGTCATCGACTCACCCAGGAAGAACACTCCGACCATGGCCACCAGGGCGGTGCCGACGCCCGACCACACCGCGTAGGTGGTGGACAGCGCGATCTGTTTGAGGGTCAGCGACATCAGGAAGAAGGACACGCCGTAGCCGACCGCCACCACCACCAGCGGCGCCAGCCGGGTGAACCCGTTGCTGGCCCGCAGTGCCACCGTCGCGGCGACCTCGGACACGATCGCTCCCATCAGTAACACCCAGGCCACCCGAACCGACCTCCCAGCGTAGGAGCAGCGTCACAGATCGTGCCGGACCCGGTCGATGGCGGCTGCCGCGGTACGTCCTATCCTCGCCACGTGACACTCCCCTCGAGCGAGCGCCCGGCGCCCGGTGTCACCGACACCGGCACACAAGCCCCGGCGCTCGAGGTCCGTGACCTGGTCAAGCGCTACGGAGAACGGACCGCCGTCGACGGGCTGTCATTCACCGTGGCCCGCGGCTGTGTGTTCGCCCTGCTCGGACCCAACGGAGCGGGCAAGACGTCCACGGTGGAGACCTGTGAGGGGTTCCGTCGCGCCGACGGTGGCAGCGTGCGGGTGTTCGGGCTGGACCCTATCCATGACGCCGCCGCACTGCGCCCCCGGGTCGGAGTGATGCCGCAGAACGGCGGGGCCTACCAGGGCGCACGGGCCGCGGAGATGCTCCGGCTGGTGGCCAGCTACGCCCTGGACCCGCTCGACCCGGACTCGCTGCTCGACCTGCTCGGCCTGCGGGAGGTGGCCCGCACCCCGTACCGGAGACTCTCCGGGGGCCAACAGCAGCGTCTGTCGCTGGCCATGGCGGTGGTTTCGCGGCCCGAACTGGTGTTCCTCGACGAACCGACCGCCGGGCTCGACCCACAGGCCCGCCGGGCGACCTGGGAGATCGTGCAGGCGTTGCGCGCGGACGGCGTGACGGTGCTGCTCACCACCCACTACATGGAGGAGGCCGAACGGCTGGCCGACCAGGTCCTGGTTGTCGACCACGGCCGGTCGGTGGCCACCGGTACTCTCTCTGAACTCACCCGCAGCGGTGCCACCGGACAACTCCGGTTCACCGCTGAGGCGGGCCTTGACCTGGCCGAAATGAGCGCCGCATTGCCGACCGGCACGCAGGTCAGTGAGCCGGCGACGGGTAACTACCTGGTGGAGGGGCCGGTGGATCCACACCTGCTCGCCGCGTTGACCGGCTGGTGCGCGTCGCGGAACGTGCTCGTGGCAGAACTACGGGTCGAACGGCGGAGCCTGGAGGACGTCTTCTTGGACCTCACCGGTCGGGAGCTGCGGTCTTGACCGGGCCGACGCCGGGGGCCTTCGCCCCGCGCCCGGGTGCCGCACCGCGCGGTCGGATGCTCGCCGCCCAGACCGCGATGGAGCTGCGGCTCACCCTGCGCAACGGCGAACAGTTGCTGATCTCGATGGTCGTCCCGTTGCTGCTCACCGTGGTGTTGGTCAGCGAGCCGTTCATCTCGGTGTCGGGCGCGCGGCGGGTCGACTTCTTCGTGCCGGGCATCCTGGCCCTGGCGGTGATGTCCGCGGCCTTCACCGGCCAGGCGATCGCGACCGGGTTCGAGCGCAAGTACGGGGTGCTCAAGCGGCTGGGTGGCACGGCGCTACCCAGGTCGGTGCTGCTGTTGGGTAAGACCGGTGCGGTCTGCTGCGTGGAGCTCATCCAGATTGTCCTGATCTGCCTGCTCGGGTTGGTCCTGGGCTGGCAGCCACACGGCTCACCGCTGGCGGTCGCACTGCTGGCCTTCCTGGGCACGCTCGCGTTCTCCGGCATCGGCCTGCTGATGGCCGGTACGTTGCGGGCCGAGACCACCCTGGCCGCGGCCAACCTGGTGTGGTTCGTGTTGTTGTTCTTCGGCGGGGTGATGTTCCCGCTGTCGAAGTTCCCGCACGCGCTCGGCGAGGTACTCCAGTACCTGCCGATCGCCGCCCTGTCCGACGGCCTGCGCGCGGTGCTGGCCGACGGCTCCGGGCCGCCCGTGCACGACGTCGCCACGCTGTTGGTGTGGGCGGCGGTCTCCCTCAGCGCGGCGGCCGCCACCTTCCGTTGGGATTAGCTGGTTGATATCGGGCCCGGCCCACCCCGGCGAGGGCCTGGGAGCGACCATCTAGCATCAGTGCGTGCGCACGCTGTCTCGCCCCTCGGCCGCAACCGTCCGCTGGCTCGCCGCGGCGTCGGTGGTGGCCAACTGCGGCATCGTGGTCACCGGAGGAGCGGTACGGCTGACCGGGTCGGGCCTGGGTTGCCCGACCGTGCCGCGGTGTACCGACGAGTCCTACATCCCCACTCCGGCGCTGGGGGTGCACGGGCTGATCGAGTTCGGCAACCGGATGGTCACGTTCATGCTCACCGCGGTGGTGGTGGCCACCCTGGTGGCCGTGGTTCGACAGCGACCCCGTCGGCGCCCGCTGGTCATCCTGTCGGTGGCCGTCCTGCTCGGTATTCCGGCCCAGGCGGTGCTGGGCGCCATCACCGTGCTGACCGGACTCAACCCGTGGACGGTGGCCGGACACTTCGTGGTGTCGATGGCGCTGGTCGCGCTGAGCGTGGTGCTGTGGCACCGGGCCGAACAGGGTGTGGACGGCCCGTCCCGCCTGGCGGTGCCGCAGTTGGCGCTGCTCGGGTGGGTGCTCGTCTCGGTGACCGCGGTGACCCTTGTCCTGGGCACGATCGTGACGGCCAGCGGCCCACACGCCGGAGACCAGCGGGCGGCGCGCACCGGGTTCGACCTGATCGTGGTCAGTCAGTTGCACGCCGACGCGGTCATGTTGCTGGTCGGCCTGTCCGTGGCGACGTGGTTGACGCTGCACGCCACCGACACGAACGCCCAGCTTCGCCGGGCGGCGGCAGTGCTCGTCGCGGTGGAACTGGCACAGGGCGCGATTGGTTACACCCAGTACTTCACCGGTCTGCCGGTGCCGCTGGTGGAGGCACACGTGCTCGGTGCCTGCCTGGTCTGGGTCGCGGCGGTCCGACTGCTGCTGGTGACCCGGGTTCGTACCGCCGCGACCGACACCGATGGTGGTTCCGACACCGGCGCCAAGCCGATCGGATCACCCGACCCGGTGGCCGTGCCTGCAGGTTGACCGGCCGGGATCGCTGGCGCGGGTGCCTCGTCACGCTCGTTGCGCCAGGCCGACCCTGGCGGCCCGATCGCCGGCTCCGGTCGGCTCACACCGGGCGAGCTGAACGCGTCGTGGCCGGTTGACCGCGTGACGTCATGCCGATTCGAGTTGGGTGCGTTGGTGTGGCCTGACAGGTCACACTGGATGGATGCGGATACTGGTGGTGGACGACGACCGTCCGGTGCTGGAGTCGTTGCGCCGCTCGCTGGCCTTCAACGGGTATGAGGTCGACATGGCTCGCGACGGCGTGGAGGCGCTGGACGCGGTCCTGGCGCGCCGTCCCGACGCCATGGTGCTGGACGTGATGATGCCCAGGTTGGACGGTCTGGAGACCTGTCGGCGGCTCCGGGCCGCCGGTGACGACCTGCCGGTACTGCTGCTCACCGCCCGCGACGCGGTGTCAGAACGGGTGAGTGGGCTGGACGCCGGTGCCGACGACTACCTGCCCAAGCCGTTCGCGCTGGAGGAACTTCTGGCCCGGCTGCGGGCACTGCTGCGGCGCACCCAGACGACCCGGCAGGACGCCGAGGACCGGCTCACCTTCGCCGACCTGTCCCTCGACGTGGCAACACGGGAGGTGTGCCGTGGTGACCGGACGATGCGGTTGACCCGCACCGAGTTCAGTCTGCTGGAACTGCTCATGCGCCACCCCAGGCAGGTGCTGACCCGGTCACAGATCCTCGAGGAGGTGTGGGGTTACGACTTCCCCACCACGGAGAACTCCCTGGAGGTCTACGTCGGGTATCTGCGCCGCAAGACCGAGGCCGGTGGGGAGCACCGCCTCATCCACACCGTGCGCGGGGTGGGCTACACCCTGCGTGAGTCGCCATGACTCCACCGGTCGGGCGGCGGGGCCTGCTGTCGTCGCTCAGCCTGCGGACCAGGCTGACCCTCTTTGTGGCCATCGCGGTCGGACTCGCCGTGGCGTTGACCTCCGCGGCGGCCTATCTCACCGTGCGGCACGAGCTGTACGACCAGCTCGACGAGTCGCTGGTGCACCGTGCCCAGGCGGCGACCCGCAGTTCGCTGGTCGATCCACTGACGCTGGCCAGGATCCCGGCGTCGGCGATCGGGTCAGCCGACCTGCGGATCGCGTTGGCGCGGGCCGACGGCAACGCCTTCTCGGCCATGCGGGAGATCAGCGCGCCACCGCTGGGCGCCGCCGAACTCGCGGTGGCCCGTGGCGAGTCACCGTCATCACTACGGACCGCGGCCCTGGACGGTGTCACCTACCGGGTGGTCGCGGTACCGGCCGAACCTGGCACCGCCCTGGTCTTCGCCCAGTCCATCGAACCGACCGCCACCGAACTCCACCGGTTGGGAGTGGTTCTGCTGGTGGTCGGCGGGATCGGCATCCTGCTGGCCGCGAGCGCGGGCCTGTCCATCGCCAGGGCCGGGCTGCGCCCGGTCGAACGTCTCACCGCCGCAGCCGAACACGTTGCCCGCACCGAGCAACTACACCCCATAGCGGTACACAACGGTGAGGACGAGCTGGCCCGCCTGGCCCGCAGTTTCAACGCCATGCTGGGTGCGCTGGCTCAGTCGCGGCTGCGTCAGCGTCAACTCGTCGCGGATGCCGGCCACGAACTGCGTACCCCGCTGACCAGCCTGCGCACCAACCTCGACCTGCTCGCCCAGAGCCAGCGACCCGGTTCCCGCGAGTTGGCCGCGGCAGAACGTGACGCGTTGCTGGCCGACGTGCGCGCCCAGGTCGAGGAGATGTCTGGGCTGGTCTCTGACCTGGTGGAACTGGCCCGGGACGACAACCCGAACGCACCGGTGGCCCAGGTCAGCCTGGCCGAGGTCACCGAACGAGCGCTGGACCGGGTGCGTCGGCGGGCTCCCGGAGTGATCTTCGCGGTACGGATCGACCCGTGGGAGATCTACGGCGACCCCACCTCGCTTGAGCGCGCGGTGACGAACCTGCTCGACAACGCGGCGAAGTGGAGTCCGGTCGGGGGAACGGTCTCGGTCACCCTCTCCGGCGGTGTGCTGAGAGTGTCCGACCAGGGCCCGGGTATCGGTACCGAGGACCTCCCGCACGTGTTCGAACGGTTCTACCGAGCCGCCGAGGCACGGTCGCTGCCCGGTTCGGGGTTGGGTCTGGCCATCGTCCGACAGATCGTGGAGCGGCATGGCGGCGTGGTGGAGGCCGGCCGTGGGCCGTCTGGCGGGGCCCTACTGACCGCCCGCTTCCCCGGCTGGATGAGTGGCGGCGACTCTTCGGGCAGTTCTGGGCAATCCTTCAGGCAGGACTCAGGCTCTTCTCAGGCTGTCCGGTAAGTCTGGGTACATGACCGACCAGACTCCACAGCACGATGGATCGCCGGATCCACATGACCCGTCCCCGGTCGGCGACCTTCCCGAGGAGGTCACCGAGCGGCTGTCCACCGGAGGCGCCGTGACCCCGCGCCCCGACACCGATGGGCAGCAGCGGGCCTTGGAGCGTGACGGCGCCTTGACCCCGCGCCCGATCCCGGAGGCTCGGTACTCCACGCCCGATCTCGGGTCAGGTCAACCGGAATGGGTGGCCTCGCCCCCGCCAGACCCGTTCCGTCCGCTGGCATCGGCCCTGCCCCCGCCGCCGGCATCCTCGGAGTCACGGTCGGAGTCCGCCCCGTACGGCGGGTTCGCCCGCCC
>DATCXL010000083.1:0-2185 GCA_036565825.1 Mycobacteriales bacterium | reverse complement strand
CCTCCTCGGCGTGTTCGGGTTTGGCGTCGATGCGGACCAACAGACCGACCTTGCTCATGGCACTCCAAACGGTTGTCGTTGTCGGGCGAGGTCCGAATCTACGGCCGGCGACCACGATCACGAAGCAACAACGCCAGCAGTCGACCCGTAGGCCCACGGACCGACAGGCGACATCTGTGTCCAGCCATATCAGGATAGGTGAGGTCTATACTCAGCACAAAAAAAGTCTAAAGTACAACTCCACAGTCTTTCCAACACACAACACCGACGACCAGAAACCGCACGACAGATCCCCACGACGTGCCCGCGGCGTGGGGATCTGTCGTGCGAGGACTACTCGACCGTGACGCTCTTGGCCAGGTTGCGGGGGCGGTCGATGTCCCGACCGAGCCGGGACGCGACGTGGTAGGCGAGCAGTTGCAGCGGCACGGTGAGCAGGATCGGGTCCAACTCCGGCTCGTTGTGGGGGACCCTGATGGTGGCGTCGGCCAGGTGGTCGGGCAGGTCCGCATTGGTCACCGCGATCACCGGCCCGCCGCGGGCCTTGATCTCCTCGACGGTGCCGATGTTCTTGGCCACCAGGTCGTCATCGGGAATCACCAGCACGGTGGGCATGGACGGGTCGACCAGTGCCAGCGGGCCGTGTTTGAGTTCGGAGGCCTGGTAGGCCTCCGCGTGCACGTAGGAGATCTCCTTGAGCTTCTGCGCACCCTCTCGGGCGACCGGCCAGCCACGGACCCGGCCCACGAAGAACACGTGCTCGGCGTCAGCGAATCGGTCCGCGACGGCCGCCACCTGGTCCTGGTCCGCCAGGATGCCGGCGATCTGGTCGGGCAGCGCGCGCAAGCCGGCCACGATCCGTCGGCCGTCGGCCGTCGACAGGTCGCGCAGCCGGCCGAGCAGCAGGCCGAGCATGGCAAAGCACACCGACATGTTGGTGAACGCCTTGGTCGAGGCCACCGAGACCTCCGGGCCGGCGTGTAGGAAGACACCGTTCTGGCACTCACGGGCGATCGCGCTGCCGACCACGTTGACCGCGCCCAGTACCCGGCCGCCCCTACGCCGGAGCTCCTGGACGGCGGCCAGCGTGTCGGCGGTCTCGCCGGACTGGCTGGCCGCGACGAACAGGGTGTCCGGGTCGATCACCGGGTTGCGGTGCCGGAACTCCGAAGCCGGTTCGGCTCGGGCGGGGATACGGGCCAGGTCCTCGACCAGGCTGGCGCCCAACTGGCTGGCGTAGTACGCCGATCCGCATCCGAGGAAGGTGACCCGCCCGACGGTGCGCAGTTCGCGTGGGTCCAGATCGATTCCGCCCAGGTGGGCGGTAGCGAACCGGTCGTCGAGCCGCCCGGCCAGTGCCCGGCGGACCGCGTCGGGCTGCTCATCCATCTCCTTGCTCATGTAGTCGGGGTACCCGCCGAGCTCGTAGTCACCTCCGGTGAGCTCCACCGTGGTGGGCGTCCTGTCGGTGCGCCGTGCGGCCAGGGTGCTGGTCTGGTACTCCTCGGCGCGCACGGTGGCCAGTTCGCCGTCGTCGAGGTACACCACCCGTTGGGTGTGCCGGACCAGCGCGGCCAGATCCGAGGCGACGAACATCTCGCCCGCGCCGACGCCCAGCACGATCGGGCTGCCGTTACGGGCGACCACCAGTCCGCCCGGGTCGCGTGCGTCGAGAACGACCAGCCCGTAGGCGCCCTCCACCCGGTGCAGGGTCGTCCGTACCGCCTCTTCCAGCGTGGGCGCGCCCGCGGCAAGGGCGGCCGCGACGAGATGGGCGACCAGTTCGGTGTCGGTGTCGGACACCACCGCCGTGCCGGCCGCGACCAACTCGGCGCGCAACTGCCCAGCGTTCTCGATGATCCCGTTGTGCACCACGGCGATCCGCCCGGCGGTGTCCGTGTGCGGGTGGGCGTTGATGTCGTTGGGTTCACCGTGGGTGGCCCACCGGGTGTGGCCGATGCCGGTCGTGGCCGAGGTGCCGACGCCGACCATCTGGCGCAGCACCTCGACTCGCACCGCCGCTTTTGTCACCTTCAACCGTCCCCGGTGCGGCACCGCGATACCGGCCGAGTCGTACCCCCGGTACTCCAGCCGACGCAGCCCCTCGAGCAGGATGGGGGTGGCCGCACGGTGGCCGACGTAGCCGACGATTCCGCACATGTGTGCCTCTCTTTTCTTGGCCGTG
>DATCXL010000082.1:0-3793 GCA_036565825.1 Mycobacteriales bacterium | reverse complement strand
AGACCTGTCCACCAGCCGCACCAAGGACTACGTCTTCGACGTCGACCGCATGGTGTCCTTCGCCGGCAACACCGGCGTCTACCTCCAGTACGCCCACACCCGCATCTGCTCCATCCTGCGTAAGGCCGGCGCCGCCAGTGCCGAGGTCGATCCGACCCTGCCGCTACACCCCGCAGAACGGGCGCTCGCGCTGGAGTTGGACGCCTTCGGTGACGTCCTCGCCGAGGTCGGCCGGCTGCTGGAACCTCACCGGCTTTGCGGCTACCTGTACGAGCTGGCCAAGGCGTTCACCGACTTCTACGAAGCCTGCCCGGTGCTGTCCGCCGAGACATCCGTGCGCGCCAACCGCCTCGCCCTGTGCCACCTGACCGCCCGCACCCTGCGCCAGGGCCTCAACCTCCTCGGCATCGCCGCCCCCGAACGGATGTAGGGACCCTCAACGGCCGACCGGTGCCGAAGCCCACCGTTCCGCTGCGGGGGGTCGGGGCCGGTTCGGTCACCGCTGGTCGAGTTGGAGTGCCTGGGTGAGCCAGGTGAGGAAGGCTGGGTAGTTGGCCGCGACGGACAGGTGTACCGGGATTCCTCCGGGGTGGCGGGTCATCCGGCCGGCGGCGTCGAGGGTGATCGAGTCCGGGGCGAAGTCCAGGTAGGGCAGTCCCAGCGCGGCGGTGAGGGTGAGCCCGTCGTGTTGCATGGTGGCCGGGTAGAAGTTCTCGTACCAGCGGTCCATGTGCTCGTACAGCAGTGCGGCCCAGCCGGTGGCGGTGTGGTCGGTCGCCACCTCGTCTCGGGCGGCCTGGGCGGCGAGGCCGCGGTCGATGGGGGAGCCCGGGGCGATCTCGATCTGCGGCGTGAAGGTGATGTCGGAGACGACCAACCGGAGCCGGTGGGCTCGGGCGAGGACAGCGTGGGCCGCGTCCGGGTCGAGGCTGATGTTGTGTTCGGCCCGGTCGGCGTGGCGGTAGTTGAACGCACCACCCATCTGGGTGATGTGGAGTTGGTGGGCCAGGTCCGGGTGGGCGGTGAGCACGGCAGCGAGGTTCGTCATGGGTCCGATGCCCAGCCAGCGCACCGGCCCGTCGGCGGCCCGGCACAGTTCGGCGACCGCGTCGACGACCCGTCCGGGCGGGGTCGGCACCGTATCCGGCACGAGACCGTCCACGCAGAAGTAGCTGGACTGGGCGTCCGGTCCGGGCACGACCGGCACGTTCGGGCGGCTGAGCAGGTCGAGCAGGTGGCGGGCGAAGCGGGCCCGTTCGCCGTCCTGCTCGTCGGTGGTGGTGACCAGTGCCAGTGCTGGTGTCGTGTGCGCGGCGGCCACCAGCGCGATCGCGTCGTCCGGATCACCACCGATGTCCGTGTCGATGATCAGCGGCGCGGTGCGCAGCGTGGGACCGACCAGCACCTCACCCCCGGCTTCGTGCCTCCCCTCGGCGTTCTCGCCCATGGTCGGTGACCCCTCCCGCTGCACAGCGAGCACGGCGTGCGTATCTCGCTACTCAGGCTGCACCACCCACAAGGCCACCAACAGGCGCCACACCGCGTGCCACTTCCCGGGCCATTTCTCCGGCGCTCACCCGGGGGATACCGCCGTAGCGGCCACGCAGGTAACCCCGTTCGAGGTTGTCATCCTTTCTTGGGTGGGCGTCGATGAGTGGGTACAACTCGGTCTCGCCTGTCTTGTGTTTGGTGGTGATCCAGACCTGGTCACGGCCGAGCGGGCGGCTGACCATACCGGTGCCCAGCAGGGTCGCGTCGTGCGTGGTGAAGATCAGTTGCGCCCCGTGTGGGTTGGCGCCGGGGTCCTGGAAGAGGCGCACCACCTCGGCGGCGAGTACCGGATGCAGACTGGAGGCCAGTTCGTCGGCGAGCAGCACGAAGCCGTGTTCGAGAACGTGTAGAACCGGGCCGAGAAACCCGAACCAGGCATGCGTCCCGAGCGACTCCTGGGTGGTGAAGTCCAGCGCGATCGGGTCGCCGGCCGCACTGCGGTGCAGCAACCGGACCTGCTGTTCGTCCGGTAGGGACGCGTCCACGTCCAGGCCGACAATGCCGAGGTCAGCCACCCGCAACAGCGACTCGATCCGCTCGCGGTAGTCCGGTGCGCGGCGGGAGTCGACCAGCAGACCCCTGGTGTAGGTGCTGCGCCTGGTCACGTCGTCGCCGGAGCTGACCAGTTCGAGGTTCTCGGCGAACCATCGGTGCACCGTGGCCAGTTGCGGGTGGTTGAAGGTGGCCCCCACGGTCAGGAAGAGCGCGTTCGGTCGAGTGAGTCTGACCAGTCCGTCCTTGCTGCCGCGCAGCCCCTCGCCCGGGAAACGAAACTCCTCACCGCCGTCAGTCCGGTCCGCCTCCCGGTCGAACCAGACCTGCCTACGACCGTGCGGGTAGGCGTGCAGCCACTCGGCCTCGATCCGATCGTCGGACAGTTCGAAGCCGTACGTGTGGCGGACCGGGCTCTGCCCGAGGAGCAGGTCGACCTCGAAGAGCGTGGTCTGGTCGTGACACCTCGGGTCGAGTGCGAACGGTTCCCGTGGGACTCCTTCCTGGCGTGCCCACTCGGCCACCGAGTTCAGGATTGCCGCACGCATGGCCCGCATCGCGCCGAGCACGTTGGACTTACCTGAGGCGTTGGCTCCGAAGATGCCCACCGAGGGGACCACGACGATCTCGCGTCCATCCGCCCTGACCCCGGTGGGGCGCGCCGCCGGCACGTCGGCGCCGGTGGCGACCAGGGACAGTTCGTGCTCGTCGCGTAGCGAACGGTGGTTGGCGACCCGGAACCGCCGCAGCACCGCCGACCCCCTCCCACACCTCGGGGTGTCAGTATCCCGGTGACGGGGCATTGGCGCGCTGGTAGCGGAGTTGGACTACTCCGTTGCCGAAGGCTCGGGTGTCGGCGAGTTCCAGGTAGGTTCTGGTGTCCGATTCCTGGAACAGGGGTCTGCCGCGCCCGATGAGCACGGGATGCACGGAGATGCGGTACTCGTCGATCAGGTCCAGCCGCCGGAATGTCGCGGCCAGGTTGGCGCCGCCGAGGGCCATGTCCCCGCCCGGCTGGGCCTTGAGCGCCATGATGTCCTCGACCGTGACCTCCCGTTTGATGGTGGTGTTCCAGTCGGCCTGTTGCAGGGTCCGGGAGAACACGATCTTGGGCATGTCCCGCCAGATGCGGGCGAACTCGACCACCGGTTCCGGAGCCGACGGGTCGGCGTCAGCGGTCGGCCAGAAATCGGCCATCAGCTCATGGGTGACACGTCCGTCCAGGAATGCGCCCATTGCCGCGAGTTCCTGGTTGAAGTGGCGGTGCAGTTCGT
The DNA here is from genome assembly GCA_036565825.1 of Mycobacteriales bacterium. Taxonomy (GTDB): domain Bacteria; phylum Actinomycetota; class Actinomycetes; order Mycobacteriales; family DASULA01; genus DASULA01. The sequence goes on along the minus strand of DATCXL010000082.1, from coordinate 476 downwards.
CATCGACCGTGTGCCAGTCGATATCGCGGTTCGGTCCCTCGAAGAACCCGTCGAGAGACACCGACATCATCAGGATGATCTTTCTCATCGCCGCCCCCGTTCCAGACCATCAGGAACAGGAACTCTAGGCTCTGCGGACCAGTCCGGTGAAGCCAGCCACGAACAGGGTGGCGAACGACCAGCCGAGAAGTTGGAACAACCACCCGACCGCCACGTAGGTTTCCTCGACCGGCGAGGTCGGGGCCAGTTCGCAGTGGTCCCTCGCGCCGGTGTCGATGAGGGGTAGCGCCAGATCCACACCCAGCGCCACCTGGTCCACGGTGGAGCATGGCACCGCCGGCTGCCCGGGTTTGGCCGGCGTGGTCACCGCCGCGCTGCTGGCGGCCAGAGCGAGTACGAAGGCCACCGCCAGCGCCAGGGTGATCACCAGCGCCACCAGCGAACGCCAGGACTGGTACCCGTATCCGAGCAGCACG
>DATCXL010000074.1:0-3043 GCA_036565825.1 Mycobacteriales bacterium | reverse complement strand
CGACCTGTCCGGGCTGCCGGAGCGGTCGGCCGCCGCCACGGTCCGGGTCGCCGCCCTGATCGACAGTCCGCACAGCCTGGACCTGCTGGCCGGCTACGCCACCGACCCGCGCGCACGCGTCCAGCAAGAGTTGATCGAGGTGTGGAAGTACTTCGACCCGGACACCTACGCCCGCCACGTCCTCGCCGACGCCCCGCTCCACGACGGGCGTCTCACCATCACCGACCGCCGACTCGTCCCGGCGCTGCACCACCTGCGCCATCTAATGGAACTTTCACTGGATGTCACTGCCGAAACTGTCACCACTCTGGACTGGCTCGCGAACGCCCCATCTCTGACCACGTTGTGGTTGAGGGCACTGAACGCGATGGACCTGTCACCGTTGCGCACCCACGCCGCCCTGCGGTTCCTCTGGATGAGGTTGCCCGATCTTGGTCCGTACCTGGATACGCTGCCCCTCCTTGCGGGCTTGGAGGAGCTCCATCTGTGGCCGGACACACCGATCAGTGGGCTCGACTTCGTCGCCAGGCTGTCCAGGCTCGAACAGCTGGGCTTGGGAAACCTGTCCGGGGTCAGGGATTTCACCCCGATCAGTACACTCCGCGGACTCACAAGCCTCACTGTTGGTGAGTGTGTCCTACCAGTCTCGGCCCTGGGCCCGCTCCACCGGTTGACCCAGCTCACATTCGCCGACGCATTCGCCGAAGGCGGGCTGGCCGCACTAACCGAGGTGCGGCCAGAGCTCACCAGGTTGGCAGCGTGGAGATGCGACCAGGTCGACGACCTGTCCCCGCTGGCCCGGCTGACACGACTACGGGAACTCGACCTGAGACTCTGCGCCCACGTGAACAGTCTTGAACCATTACGCAATCTGGCGAATCTGGCGGAAATCGACCTGTCTGGCGCCCGGCCTGGATTGGACGTCTCACCGCTGGCGGGTAAGCGACTCACACTTGTGCTGGACCAAGGTCAACAGGTCGATGGCCTGGACCAACTTGGCTCCGGGGTGAAGGTGAAAAGGCAAAAGACGTTCACGATCTCGGAGGGGACGTAGTAAGGGCGGCGTGGAGGTCGGAGCGGAGGGCGACCACGGGTGGGTTGGTGGTGGCGCCTCGGGTGGTGGCCAGGTCCTCGTAGAAGTGGCGGAGTTGGGTCAGCGCGCGCGGGGAACGGGTCACCTTCAGGCGGTCCAGGCTGTCCCGGCCGACCGCCACGGCCGCCTCGATGTCCCCACCTCGGACCAACGCCCGCGCCAGCCACGAGCCATGGAACAGCGAACTGCGTGGTCCTGACGTGCTGGCAGGATCCACCCGTGACGCCAGGCGGGTGTGAGCCTCTTCGACCGTCGCTTTCGGGTCGCGCGTGGTGATCATCGCCAGTCGGACCAGGGCCTGACCGGCCTCAACCTCCAACTGCCCGCCGTCGTACCAGTACAACCACGGTGGCCGCTCCTTCAGTGCGTCCGGTTGTTCCAACAGGTCCCGCGCCTTCTCGATGGCCTGACGGAATCCGATCTGACTTCCGTGCGCGGCCAACGCGAATCCGTACCAGGTGGACACCAACGAGCGCACCGCCGGCGGGGTGTCCTCGGCGGCTTCGGTGGCCGCCTCGGCGAGTTGGATGGCGTCGTCGAACCTGCCCCGGTCGGTGGCCTGGTAACTCATGCAGGCCAGGATGTGGGCACCCAGGGCGCGGTCGCCGGCCGCGTGCGCGGCGTGCAGCGCGGTCCGGTAGTACCGCTGCGCCAGGCCGTGCTGTTGCCCGTCGTAGGCCATCCAGCCGGCCAGTTGCCCCAGTTGCGCCCAGTTTCCCAGTAACCGCGCCATCACCGTCGAGTCGGCCGGCCGGCCGGTGCGCACCAGGCCCGCCACCGCGTCGAACTCGCGGTGCACGAACCGCAGGTTCTCCCGCTCGCCACCCTCCCGATCGTCCAGGTCGCGCAGCCGACGGATCGTGGCGTCCAGGATGTCCACCATGCCGTGGCTGATCTTCCCGGCCTCGGCAGCGCCCAACCCGCCCAGTGCGGGGCCGTCGGTGCCCAACCGATCCACGTACTGCCAGACCGGGCCGGTCAACGCCGCCCCGGAGACCGCCAGGAACACCCGTCTGTCCACAGTGCCACCACCCGGTGTCGGCCAGTTCCGCATCAATGTCACGATCCCGCCGAGGTGCCAGGGCACGTCCATGCCCGCGTTGGCGGGCACCCACATCGCCGACGGTTCGACCCGGCCCTGCCACAGCGTCCGCACGTCGATCGGCCGGCCCAGTACCTCCGAGAGCAGGTGCGCCACCACGGTGGGCAGCGGGTCACGTGGCAGTCGGTTGTCCCGCAGCCAACCCACCACCGTGGTGCGGGCCACGTACCCGGCGCCCGCCAGGGCGTTGATTCGGTCGGCCAGCCGGCCCGGCGACCAACCGGCCTCGTCCACGGCAGCGGCGAGTTCGGCGTTCGGCGGCATCTCGTTTCCCCTCGTTCGGACTGCTCTGGTCTACCGCGACACGGCGGCGGACGGTGAGCCCCGAACGAGTGAACCGGGCCGTCGACTTACCGGGCACCGGCCGGAAAGTCGACAGCGAGGACGCGTGCCATCGCCGGTCCGGCCCGGTACACGGCCCGGCCGCCGGGGCGGGTCGGGGATCGCCGGGCTCGACACCCGAACCCTCCCCCACCGGGGACGTTGCACAGCCCGACCTGATGCCCAGGACGGGGAGGAAGCAATGACCTACCGACACCGTTCCAGCAGCGTCCGCCACGGCCGACCGCCCCGCGACGCGGCCCGCCCGCGGTTCGATCCTCGGTCCGAGCCCCGCATCGACCCGGACGACGACGACCCGACCGGTCCGATGGGTCCAACGGACCCGACCAGCCCGACCAACCCCACCGACCCGGGTGACCTGACCGGGCCAGATGCGGCCGGACCGCTCACCCCGGACACCTGGCCGGAGGTGATCCGGTGCGCCCGCCCGCTGGATGCCGACCCGGCCGGCCCGGCCGGCTGGACCAGCACCGGACGGTGGGCATGACCGGCTTTGATCTGGTCGG
>DATCXL010000046.1:0-3736 GCA_036565825.1 Mycobacteriales bacterium | reverse complement strand
GGCGCCCAGAATCCGCAACTCCAACTCGATGCCGGGCAGCGACACCCGGTGCGTGCCCAACGCGGGCAGCGGCCGTAACCCGTAGGTGAGGCTCAGGTCAGCGGCGCGCGAGTCCGCGTACCGGGTGGCGAGCACGGTCTTCACGACCGGTCACTGCTCGCCGGGTAGACCCGTATCGACTCCTGGGCCAGCGTTTCGCCGAGCCCGGCCTCCCACGGCCCGCCGTCGAAGCGTTCGAAGCTCAGCGTCCTGCCGTCGGGGCCGGTGTAGTCGACATACTCGACGCCGCCGTGCTCGGCAACCGTGGTGGTGCCCTCCGAGCGGTAGCTCGCGGTGCCGTCCTCGTCCCTGGTGTAGGTCACCCCATCCACCTGCATGGTCTTACCGCCGGGCTCGGTGACCGCGTCGGTGGGCCGCCAGAGCACCACCTCAAGGTCAGGATCCTCCTCGACGGAGATCCAGCAGCGGTGGCCACGGGCGTCGTCCAGGAAGTGCTCTGACCAGCTGTAGCCGCCCTCGGTCAGGCGCAGCGAACCGCGTACGAAGTAGAGCAGACCGGCGTAGTCGATCATGTCGCCGGCCCGTACCGTGCGGACGTCGGTGACACCCTCGTGGTCGCGCAGTGGGTCGACCGGGCCGACGTCGGGTCGGGGCGCGGGTGGGCGGTTCGCCGCCCGCATGCGGTACACGAGGACCGCGACCAACGCGATCAACGCCAGCAGGATCAGCGCGAGCAGCAGCTCTGTCACGACCGGCCCCCTCCCAGGTCGAGGCGTGGTCGCCAATATAGCCAGGCTAGGTACATAGCAGGCTCAAAGGGTGAGGCTCGGGCGGCCCTTCCGTGGGGTGAGAGTCGGCCGCACCTTTGGGTGGGCTGATTCTCACCCAGGTGCGGGGAAACTGGCACTGGTGTGTGTGGCTGGTCTGTGGTGGCGTGTGGGGTGTCCGTTTGTCGATTCCCCTCCCTGACACTTCAGGACCTGCTTCATGAGGAATCTGCACACTCCCGATCCTGTCGACCGTCGTCCACACACCCTGCGCTGTGCCCGCGAACTGCGCGTGAAGCTCCTCGTCGAGGCGGGCGACCCGGTCCAACCCGGCCCGGACCTACTACATGAGGTCGCGGTGGCGATCTCGCAGCACTGTGGTTACTCGATCCTGCGGTCCTACCGGGTGGCCTGGAACTACTCGGTGGAGCAGGTGGTGGCCGCGTTCCGCCGGATGTGCCGGGAGCAGGGCCTGGGTTCCCGTGGCCTGTCGGAGCGGTCCTGGAAGGGCTGGGAGTCCGGCGAACATCCCGGCACCGACTACCAGGACCTGTTGTCCCGGCTGTTCCAGACGAACCCGATCAGGTTGGGTTTCGCGCGTGACTACACCCCGGCCGTTGACCCCGAGCCGGAATCCGCACCGTCGATACCGCCGGGTGATCCTCGGTGGGACGTGGTGACGACCGAAAGGCGGCTTGTGATGGCAGCCGACGAATCCGCCCAACTCGGCGACCACCCGAGCAACGTGGGCCCGTTGAGCATGGAACGACTCCGCGAGGACGCGCAGACGCTGGCTCGCGGGTTCGCCAACGCTCCCCGGATCGAGTTGTTCGACTCCGCCCTGCTGCTCCGCGACCGGGTGTTCACCCTCCTCGATGGCAGGCAACGGGTGGCCGAGACGAAGGACCTGTACTTCCTCGCTGCCGCATCGCTGGGCATGCTCGCCGAAGCAACTGAGAACCTCGGTTACCGCAGCCAGGCGATGACCCACGCCCGCACCGGCCTGATCTTCGCCAAGGAGGCCGACCACCCGGACCTGACCGCATGGCTGATGGGCATGCAGAGCCTGGTGGCCTACTGGGACGGCAGACCGGCGCAGGCACTGGACTACGCCCGACGGGGGCAGGAGATGGCGGTCAGGGGCACCGTCGGCGCGTGGCTCCCGGGCCACGAGGCTCGGGCCGCTTCCGCGCTGGGCAACACAGAGGCCACCGCCGACGCGCTGGAACGGGCTCGCGCGGCCCGCGAGCAGGCTCGGCCGGACGACCTGGACACCTACTACGGCGGCATACTCACCTTCTCCACCGCCAAGGAGCAGTACTACGCCAGCGAGTCGTGGATCGCGGTCGAGGACGGTGCCCGCACCCGGCAGGCGGCCGAGGCAGCCGTCGAGGCATACCAGTCCGGCCCCGCGCAGGACCGGGCCAGAGACAACGAGGCCACCGCACACGTGCACATCGCCGAGGCACACGTGCTCGACGACGACCTGGACGCCGCCCAGGTCGCTCTGGGTCGGGCACTGGAACTACCGCCCGAGTTGCGCATCCGCAGTTTCGACGAACGACTCCACCGGTTGCACGCCCGGGTATCGGCGCCCCGATACCACGACACAGCCCATGCCACCGCCATCCGCGACCGCGTCGAGGACTACCTGGCAACCCCCACCCCGGCCCTCCCGCCCAGTTGACGTTTTCGCGCGAAAACCCCCACGGACGGCCTCTCAAACCTGGGGGTTTTCTCGCGGAAACCCCTCACGCCGGCGGGGGGAACGGGCCAGCACGTGACGATGATGTACTTTCCGTGAGCGCGGGTATGGTCCGCCCGCCCAAGGCCACAACACCGCCCGGACGGTCTTTCGCCCCGCGTCCATATGGAAAGTGCTCAGATCTGGCCCTTCCGTGAGGTGAAACCGCAGGTAACGCGGTGTGCTCCCCGCGCACGCGGGGATGGTCCCCACTGGTGTGCGACCAGTTCCGCTGAGGTCGTGTGCTCCCCGCGCACGCGGGGATGGTTTCCCTCTTCCGCTCCCCGAGCGCGGCGGTGAGTGTGCTCCCCGTGCATGCGGGGTGGGGCCTCATTGTCGGCACGCCGAACAGGCATGTTTCTCGTCAAACTGGGAGAATCTCGCCGTCCCAGATTCGAGTTCTGAGGAAACCGCAGATCTGCCCGCACACGCGGGTCTGGAAGTATTTAATGGCGTCGTGTTCGAGGGGGGATTGCCGGGTGACCGGCTGCTGGCCAGGTTATCTGGCACCACACGAACGGTGTGGGCCAAGTATGACCCGAGAACGGATGGGTCGCTGCCGTTGTGGCGCCACATGGCCGACGCTGCCGCGGTGGCCGGCCTGTTGTGGGATCACTGGGTCCCTGCTCAGGTGCGTCGGACGATAGGTGCGGCGCTGCCCGGTGGAGCCGGCGACGCCCGTCGACTGGTGGTGTGGCTGGCTGCGATTCACGATATTGGCAAGGCCAGTCCAGCGTTCGCCTGCCAGGTGGAATCGTTGGCCGGGGCCATGCGGGACGTCGGGTTGGGCATGCCCGCCCACCCGCAGATGCCCGACCGTCGACTCGCCCCGCACGGCCTTGCCGGACAGGCGTTGCTGGAGGAATGGCTGGTGGAGCGGTGCGGCTGGACGCGCCGGTCAGTGCTCCAGTTCGGGATTGTGGTGGGTGGGCACCACGGTGTTCCGCCGGGTTACCACGACATAAGGGAGCTGAACGTCCACCCTGACCTGTTACGTACCCCCGGGTTCGAGAGCCAGTGGCGGGACGTGCAGACCGAACTTCTCGACGCCTGCGCCGAAGTATGTGGGGTGGCTGAGCGTCTCGCCGAGTGGCGGCAGGTGCGGCTTCCGCAGCCGGTGCAGGTGCTGTTGACCGGGTTGGTGATCGTCGCCGACTGGATCGCGAGCAATCCCGACCTCTTTCCGTACTTTCCCGAGGGGCAGCACCACAGCGACGCCGAGCGG
>DATCXL010000043.1:0-3558 GCA_036565825.1 Mycobacteriales bacterium | reverse complement strand
GGTGGTACTGCTGACCACCGGCGGGACGGCGCTCTACCTGACGCAGGGCGGTTGGTCGATGCCCGGTGGGCTGGTCGTGCTGGTCGGTGTGGCGGCCCTCTTCGGTTCGCTGGTCGCACCGGAGGGTGTCGGGCCCGGCATCGTGGTCGGCGCGGCGGCGCTGGCGTGGTTGCTGCGTTGGGGCCTGCATGACCCGGCGCCGGCGACCGACACCGTTGTGCTGGCCGTGCTGGTGTACCTGTTCCACACCACCGCGGCACTGCTGGCGGCGCTTCCTCCGGCGGCCGAGGTCGTCTCGACGGTACTGGTGCGGTGGTACTCCCGGGCGTTGGGCGTGTCGCTACTCACCGTGCTGTTCGGTCTGGTCGCGATGCTCGCCGGTCGGGCCTCCGGCGGGATGCTGGTCGATCTGCTCGGGTTGGCCGGGGTGGTCGTGTTGGCTGCTGTTCCGGTGCTGTTGACACGCCGCAACACCCGCCGTCCCGAGCACGACTGAGGCGTCCCATGTTCCTGCGTGAAAGCCAGCCGGAACCGGTTCCACGTGGGGGTTTTCGCGTGAAAACCCCCGTCAGTAAGCGGTTACAGTCGCGGATTTCCCACGAAGAGTCGTGTCCGGCGCCGCGCGGGTGGGATGGCCCCTCCGGTGGGATGGCGGGCGGCTGGGGTGGCCGGGCTGGCGGGGTGAACGGCCCGGGTGACAGCCTCCGTGACCACCGGGTGTGACATTCTCCGGTGCTTCTGACCAGGACACCGCACGCCATGCGGGTAGCCTCGAAGCATGGGGTACAGGCCGCAGATCCTCGTTGTCGGTGGCGGGTACGTCGGTATGTACACCGCCTTCAGGTTGCAGAAGAAGCTGAGCCACGGCGAGGCCACGGTCACCGTGGTCGAGCCGCAGAACCACATGACCTACCAGCCGTTCCTGCCCGAGGCGGCGGCCGGGTCGATCGAACCCCGGCACGTCGTGGTGCCGCTGCGACGGGTGCTGCACGGCTGTCGGGTGATCACCGGCACGGTGGCCGGGGTCGACCACGGCCGTCGGGTGGCCAGGGTGCTGGTCGCCGGTGGGCCGCCGTTCGACCTTTCCTACGACATCCTGGTGATGGCCCCCGGCTCGGTCGCTCGCACCCTGCCCATTCCCGGCCTGACCGAGTGCGGCATCGGGTTCAAGAACCTCGGCGAGGCCATCTACCTGCGCAACCACGTGCTCTCCCGGCTCGACTTCGCCGCCTCCACCCGCGACCTCGACCTGCGCCGCGCGGCACTGACGTTCGTCTTCGTCGGTGGTGGGTACGCCGGTATCGAGGCGTTCGCGGAATTGGAGGACATGGCCCAGTACGCGATCAGGTACTACGAGGAACTGTCGCACAAGGAGATGCGCTGGGTGCTGGTCGAGGCGACCGACCGGATTCTGCCCGAGGTCAGCCTCGGGATGGCCGCCTACACTGTCAAGAGGCTGCAGGAACGCGGCATGGACATACGACTGAACACGCTGCTGAAGTCGGCGGTCGACGGGCACGTGGTACTCAGCGACGGTGAGCGGTTCGACGCGGACACGCTCGTGTGGACCGCCGGGGTGAAGGCGAACCCGCTGATCACCCAGACCGACCTGCCGTCCGACCGCCAGGGTCGGGTGGTGTGTGACGCCGATCTACGGGTGCGTGGAGTGGACGGGGCGTGGAGTGCCGGGGACTGCGCCGCGGTACCCGACCTGACCAGGGACGACCGGGACGCGACCTGCGCGCCATCCGCCCAGCACGCGACGCGGCAGGCCAGAAGGTTGGCCGACAACATCGTCGCGGTGCTGCGCGGCGGCACCGCCAAGCCGTACCGGCACGCCTACGCCGGATCGGTGGCCACCCTGGGACTGCACCGCGGTGTGGCCGAGGTGTACGGCATCAAGCTGCGTGGCCTGCCCGCGTGGATCATTCACCGCACATACCACGTGAGCAGGATGCCCACGCTCAACCGTAAGGTGCGGATTGTCGCGGACTGGACGCTGTCGTTGTTCTTCCGCCGGGATGTCGTCTCGCTGGGGCAGATCCAGCAACCCAGGGCTGACTTCGAGGCGGCGGCCCGTTCGGAGGTTCGCCGTCCGCCCGGAGCCGAACCTCGCTGATCTTTCGGCCTCCCATCGTCAGGGGTGGGCGATGTCGACCGGGGGCAGGTGTTGCAGCCTGGTCAGTACCGCCGGGTCCTGCGCCTGCATCCAGCGGATCACGTCCCGGTAGGGCACGCAGCGCACCTCCGGCCGGTGGCACGCGTCCTCCACGAAGGTGGCCAGGGCCTGGGTGTAGGCCCCGTGGTTCCAACTGTTGAAGTGGTTGCCGAGCACCAGTGGGGCGCGGTTGCCGTGGTAGGTCGCGTCGAACATGCGCTGGTAGGTGGTCAACACCTGCTGGGAGTCCTTCTTGGCGGTGGCCGGGTCGGCATCCTTGGCCTCGTGCTGCCAGTAGAAGAAGTTGTAGTCCATGGACAGCACGCCGCGCGTCGAACCGGCCATCGGCACCTCGGCGAGCGGGAACTCCCACACGCCGTTGATCTGCTTCGGCCAGGCGATGCCGTTGGTGTTGCCGCTGGAGTCGTAGGTCATCTGGTGGTCGCGCAGGGCGGCGAACAACTGGTCCTGCTGGCCTTCCAGGCAGGGCGTGCGCTCACCCTTGATGGTGTCCGCCGGCACGATCAGATCGGGTGCGTCGGGGATCCCGTTGATTTGCTTGTAATTGGCCGTGAAATGGAAGAACTGGTCGAGTTCGTTGTTCCAGTCCGCCCGGGACCACTGGCCCACCGAATAGCCGCTGCCCGCACAGAAGTGGCCGTTGAAGTGGGTGCCGATCTCGTAGCCCCGCCGCCACGCCTCGTTCAGGTCACCTATCAGGGTGGTGATGGCCGCACCGTTGTCGGAGAAACTGACGGCACTGCTGCCGGCCCGGTGCCCGGGCGCCTGGTAGGAGGTGGCGTGTTCCTGGTCCAGCAGGTAAACGCCGGACAGGAATCCGGTGAAGCGCATCCCGGCCCGGTCGGCGACGTCACGCCAGAAGTTCCAGCGATCGTGTGAGCCGGCGCCGTCGAAGGACACGATGATGAACTGGGGCGGCTTCTCGCCCGCCCTGAGCCTGGTGGGGGTGAAGAACGAGTCGGGGTCGACCGTCGTGGAGGACACCGGTGGACCCGAGGGAGTCGGTGTGGTGGTGCTGCCAGCCTGGCCGTGCTGGCCGGTATGGCCTGCCCGGTCCTTCTGGCCTGCCTGGTCCTTCTGGCCTGCCGGGTCGTTTCGGCTGGCCTGGTCAGCCTGGTCTGTTCCGGCCGGCCGGGCGCCTCGATGCTCTGTCGCGATACGGCCCAGCGCGACAAAGACGAGTGCCGCCACCAGTGCGGAGACAAGAATCCACCTGCGTTGCATGGCGCGGTCCTTTCGTCAGTCTGTTGACGGCAACCGACTACTTCCACACCGTGTTCGGCGGCAAACGGGCGCGTCCAACCGGCAGGAAGAACAGACGTTTGACTCTCCATCGCCGTTGACCCCGCAATGGCGGCTACTGAGGGACGTTCGAGGCG
>DATCXL010000005.1:0-3796 GCA_036565825.1 Mycobacteriales bacterium | reverse complement strand
CAGCCGGTACCGGAGGCCGGCACCGTCGCCGACCCAGGCCGCGAGCATGCCCATCGAGACGGTGGTCATGGTTTCCGCGTCCAGCACGTCGGTGAGGCGGAGCACGGCGTCGAGAAGGGCCGTGGCCGGGTCGATCACCTCGACGGTGGGGGTGGGGGCGGTCATGCCTGCACCTCCCCGGCGGCGTGGCGGAGGGCGGCCAGAACGGTCTCCCGGTCGCCGTGCAACTCGGCCGGCAGGGCGATCTGTTCGATGTACCTGATGGACAGGTCGAACCGGCCACCGTTGGTGAGGTGGTTCCGGGCGACCTGCGCGGCGTGGGCGTGGTACTTGCCGATCCGGGCCAGTGCGACCTCGATGTCGGCGGCCGACGGGTCCGCCAGCAGGACGGTCAAGGCGTCGAGCAGGCGCCGCGCCGAACCACCCTCCAGGTGCACGGTGGCGTCCATGTGCCCGAACTCGACGACCGGGCAGTCGTCGTTCCGGCGGACGGTGACCTTGGTGTTGTCCCGGACGTACAGGGCGACGTGTCCGTCGACCCGTCCGCCGGGTGTGGGTTGGGTAGTCTCCATCATCGGGGACTCACTCCTGTCTGTGGTGGTGGTGGGTCCTGTCGCGCGCCTGGCCTCTCGCGAAGGCTGGGCGCGCACCTCTTTCAGGCGGTCTTGCGGCGCGCGCGTTGGGCGCGGACCTTCCGTGACCTCCGGGAAAGCTGGAGCATCTGGGCGGACAGCAGGTTCTGGGCCGCCACGGCCCGCTCGGCCGGGGTCAGGACTCCCTCGGGGTCGGCTTCCTCTTCCAGGCGCCGCATACGGGCCTCGAACGCGGGACGGGTCCGAAGGGCCCGCTCTTCCTTGCTGGGGGTCCTCCCCCACGAGGTGAGAACGGCGATCCTGGCGGCCTCGCTGCGTTCCTCGGCTGGGGTCATGCGGCACCCCTGATCTGGTCTGCGGCCATCCGGGCGGGGGTGCGGTTGCTGCGGCGGGGCTTACGGTTGGCCTTCGTCAGCCACGCGTCGAGGGAACGCGGCTGGAACCGCCAGGGCCCGCCGTCGCTGATCCGGTGGCCCTCCAGTTCCCTACTGGCCGCCGCACGGACCACCGTCAGCACGCTGTAGCCGGTGTACTCGGCTGCCTGTTCGCTGGTCAGCCAGCCCTTGGGGATGTCCACCCCGTCCTCCCTTCGTTTGGTCGGTACAAGTAGACTACAGGTATGCAACCACGATTTCCTGTAGTCCGCAACCACCCGAACCCCCTTGTATCTCAGGGGGATCCGGTCGCGAGGGCGTTGGGCCAGTAGGGTGAACTACAGGTTGAGGTCGGTCCTGGAAGTTGTAGTCAGACGCCGCGTACCGCACCATCCAGGGCGTGGACGCCCCCCCCACCGGTCCGACGAACGGCCTGGCACTGCTCATCCGCGAGCGGATGAAGCAGCTCCCCGGGTCGGCACCGGATGGGTCGATGACTGTCGCGGACCTGATCCGCAAGACGGGGCTGCCCGCGACCACGGTGTACGCCTACGCCCGAGGGGACATCGTCGGTGCCCGGCTCACTTCTGCGGTGCGGGAGAAGCTGGGGAAGATCGCCAAGGCGTTGGGGCTGACCGAGCAGCAGTTGATCGCGGTGGCCCGTGACGGTGAACCGGACTACGAGGCGCAACTGCTGCACCTGTTCCGCCGGCTGGGCAGCGACCCGCAGCGCCGTCAGGCGATCCTGTTGATGAACCAGTTCGTCAACGCCGGCCGTAGCTCACGGTGACCGTCTAGGTTGCTGGGGTCACTCGAACGGGCTAGGCGTGTTGGGCGATCCGGGTCTGATCTACCACCCATAGTGTGCGAATACTGTTGGATTGGTAAAAGTCCGGTTAAGGTGATCTTTTACGGCTGGGGATCATGAGCCACGGGGTGGTGGTGTGGAATGGCGATGAAGATCATCCGCGCTGAGGTACCCGAGCCGGTGTACGACCAGCATCAACGCATCATGGTGATGCCTGCGGGGTTGACCGACGCGCAGGTCACCGAGCAGATGCTGCGGCTCTTGTGTGAACGCGGCGAGTGCGGTCACGAACCGGCCGAACATACGACCGTCGCCGCGGAGTAGAACTGGGGGTTGTGCACGGCGGGTGTACCGACCGGCTGGGGACCTGGAGGGGAAACACCCGCCGTGCATGATGTCCAACGACTAGCGGAGTGCGCGGTTACGCCCCATTCCGTTGTGTCCGCCCTTTCCGGGGTTTTTGGTCTCGCAACAACTTGTCCGCCAGCCCATGGGTCCTGTGTGCCTGCGCGGCACGATCGGACTTCTTCGCGTCGGTGTAACGACGAAGCATCTGAGTGGTCTCCCACCCGGCGATGGCCATCAGGTCGGTTTCGCTGCCCTCATCGTTGAGCCAGTTGTGGGCCATGGTGTGCCGGAACCGGTGCGCGTGGATCTTCGGGACCCCAGCGCTCTTCGCGCGGCGTTTGAGCATCTGGTGGATACCCTCGGGCGTCAACCGCTGGCCGGTCTGCCGGTAGGACAACCACAGTGCGTCCAGGTCAGCGTCAGGATGGCTGGACCTGGCCCGCCGGTACTTGTCGATCGCTAAAGCGGTGCTGATCCCGAAGGGCACCCATCGTTCCCTGTCGCCTTTACCTTCGATCCGGACACGTTGGGTCCGCATGTTCAGGTCCGCCAGGTCGATGCCCGAACACTCGCCACGACGGATCCCGGTATCCATCAGCAGCAGCAGGATGGCGGTGTCGCGGCGCGAGACGAAGTCCTTCCCCTCGCAGTCCTTCAGCAACAGCATCAGCTCGTCAGGCTCGATGACCGGTACGGTCTTCTTCTTCTGTTTCGGTGGACGCAGCCCGTGCATGGGGGATACCTCGTGGATCTCCGCGCTCTCCACGAGGTATCGGAACCACTGCTGGAGGTGCCGGTACCGGTTGCCGACGGTCACCCTGGACAGCCGCGGTTCGTCTCGCCCCTCGGGGATCTCCTGCATGTGGGCCATCCAGCCCACGACGTGGTCCCGGCCGACGTCCTCGGGCAGAATGCCCGGGTGGGTGCTGTCGAGCCATCGCCGGAAGTACGTGAGGGTTTTGGTGTAGTCCGTCCTCGTCTTGACGTCGATCGACCTCGACTTGAGGAGGAGCATCCACGACTCGATGAGTGTTTCCCATGGGTCATCCACGGCCGTGTAGTCTATTGCTTATGAACCGACGTTCGCCTCATCCGAGGAACCTGACCTGTGGTGTTTCCGCAGGTCAGGAGGTGTGTGGTGGGGCAGGCGGGGTTCGAACCCGCGACCGATGGATTATGAGTCCTTGGCCGCTCGACCGACGTACGCGAGCGTGTTCATGCAGGTCACGAGGCACCGATATACGCATAGTTCATTGTTTACGTTCTGGCCGTGTCAGTCCACATGAGACAACCAGTCTGGTAGGTGCCCGGTGATGGGTCGCACGCATGCCCTGTCGGGTGCGGTGGGGATGCTCGCCGTCACCCCGGCCGTTGCCGCCCTCGCCCCGTCGCTGACCCCACACGGCCCGGTCGCCCTGGCCGCCGGAACGGTCGTCGCCGCCGGTGCCGCACTCCTACCGGACCTGGACCATCCGCGGGCGACCGTCGCCCGGTCTCTCGGCCCGGTCACCGGCGCGCTGTCCAAGGTCGTGGCGGCCGTGTCGGGTGGGCACCGGCAGGCCACCCACTCGGTTGCAGGGGTGTTACTCGCCGCCGGGCTGTTCGGTGTCGCCGGGTCTGCCGGCGGCTGGTGGGCGTGGGTCCCGGTCACGTTACTGGCCGGGTTGGCGGTC
>DATCXL010000042.1:0-2063 GCA_036565825.1 Mycobacteriales bacterium | reverse complement strand
ACCATCGCGGCGGTGGCCCGGTGGCTCACCGACGCCGAGGCGCGGCCGTTGCGTCGCGACCTGGTGGCCGGTGGGGACGTGTCGGGATACCTCGCCCTGGTCAAGGCTCGTAACGAGCGGATCAAGACCCGGTTGGCGCTGGCCGGTACGGGACTGGGTACCGGCACCGGTGGCGGTGTGGCGCTGTGGGAGCTCGCACCCCACGGGATCACCTACGCCGGTCTGGCCGCCGTGGTGGCCGCGCTGGGATGGGCTGGCCGACGGGCCGACCGGCCGATCGTGGATCCGGCCGTGACCCTCACTGGACCCGCACCGAAGCTCACCGCCGACGTGATCGTGCGGGCGCTGGGCGCGCTGGGCATCGGTGAGATCAACAAGGCACTCGGCAAGGGTGGAGGCGGGATCACCTTTGCCGGTCCGATCACCCGCGACGGTGCCGGGTGGCGTGCCGATATCGATCTGCCCTACGGAGTCACCGCGGTGGACATCATCGGCCGCCGTGACCGGGTCGCCTCGGGGCTACGTCGTCCCGTCGGGTGCGTGTGGCCCGAACCGTCCACCGAGGCGCACGCGGGTCGACTGGTGCTGTGGGTCGGTGACCAAGACATGGCCAACGCGAGGCCGACCCCGTGGCCACTGACCCGGACCGGACGGGCCGACTTCTTCGCACCGGTGCCGTTCGGGGTCGACCCGCGCGGCCGGACCATCAAGGTCGCGCTGTTCGAAAACAACGTGCTCATTGGTGCCCTGCCTGGTGGTGGGAAGACCGCCACGGTACGGGTACTCATCCTCGCCGCGGCGCTGGACCCCACGTGCGAGCTCCGCGTGTTCAACCTGAAGAACAACGACCTGGACTGCGCCGAACGGGTAGCCCACGAGTACGGCGCCGGTCTGGGTGATGACGTGGCAGAGGCCGCGCTGGGGATGCTGCGGGACCTGCGGGTCGACCTGGTGCGCCGCGCCGGGGTGCTGTCGGGTCTGCCCCGGTCGGTTGCCCCGGACGGGAAGGTCACCCGCGAGCTCGCCAACCGGGCGGGCCTGGGACTGCACCCGATCGTGGCCGTGATCGATGAGTGCCAAAACTTGTTCCTGCACTCGGAGTTCGGGAAGGAAGCCGCCGAACACTGCGAGTACATCATCAAGTTGGGCCGGGCACTGGGGGTCACTCTGATTCTGGCCACGCAGCGGCCGGACAAGGACTCGCTACCCAAGGGCATCTCCGCGAACGTGTCGATTCGGTTCTGCCTGCGGGTCACCGGGCAGGTCGAGAACGACATGGTGCTCGGTACCAGCGCGTATCAGAACGGGATCCGGGCAACCACGCTCCGCCCGTCCGACCGAGGCATCGGCTACCTGGTGGGTGCCTACGACGAACCGCGGGTGGTGCGGTCGGCCTACATCGACCGGGAGCAGGCCGACAAGATCGCCCTACGCGCCCGCGCTGCCCGCGAGGCCGCCGGCACTCTGACTGGCTACGCGATCGGGGAGACGATCGAGCGGGAGACCGGCCCGGACCGGGGCATCCTGGCCGACCTGGTGACCGTGTGGCCGGCCGGTGCCGACCGCGCCCACTCCGACGTGCTGTGCGCCGCGCTCGCCACAGCGTGGCCGGACCGGTACGACGGGTGGACGCCCGCCACGCTGGCCGCCGCGCTGCGACCCCACCAGGTCACCACCGGGCAGACGTGGGCGCCGTGTGTGGACGGCACCCCCAGCAACCACCAGGGCATCACCCGCTCCGCCCTGGACCAGGCCGTCAGCGGCTAGCCCCACGGGCCCTAGACCTAGACCCCGTACTAGGGCCCATACACCCCCTCTGACCTGCGCATTAGCACCTAGACCCGATCAACACGCTACGGCCCACACCGGGCCGTCTGAGCGAGAGGACACCCCGCGATGAGCGAGACCAAGTACCGCCACGGTGACCGGGTGCGCGACACCCGAGACGGCACCACCGGCACCGTGGTAGCCCGACCCGACGGCACCCGTGAGGTCCGGTGGGACGGGCTGGCCCTGGACCTGGCCGACGAGCTCGACGTGGCCGCGCCGTACCTGCGGCGTAT
>DATCXL010000939.1:0-6774 GCA_036565825.1 Mycobacteriales bacterium | reverse complement strand
GCTGGAAGCGGCGAACCACCACCGAACGGGACCGTCCCCGCACCGCGCAGCGCTTCTGTGTGCCCAGGGCGGACATCGTCGCCCAGAACTACGACCTCAGCCTCAACCGCTACAAGGAGATCGAGTACGAGGAGGTCGAACACCGCCCGCCCACCGAGATCATCGACGACCTCGACCGCCTCGAAAAGGAAATCCACGACGGCCTGACCGAGTTGCGGGAGATGCTGGGATGAGTCGATGGCCAGTAGTCTCACTTGACCAGGTTGCCAAAATTGAACGGAATACCATCTTGCCGACAGCCATCGACGGACTGGCGTATCTGGGGCTTGAGAACATCGCGCCGGGTGGGCGGATCACCAACTATAGTTCAGTTTCTGTCGGAGACTTGGCGAGCAACAAATTTCGCTTCACCGAGCGGCATGTGCTTTATGGGAAACTGCGGCCGTATCTAGCCAAGATTGCGCGACCGCAGATCGAGGGGATCTGTAGCACTGATATTCTACCAATACTGCCCGGTCCGAAGGTTGATCGCGATTATCTGACACACTGCCTTCGGCAGCCCCAGATGGTCGAAATAGCAAATGCTCGTGCAACCGGAACAAGCCTGCCCCGCCTTAGTCCAACGGCGTTGGCTCAATTTAACCTTCCGCTTCCTCCACTGCCGGAGCAGCGGAGGATCGCGGAGGTGTTGGATCGGGCGGAGGCGTTGCGGGCGAAGCGGCGGGAGGCGATCGCCCGACTCGACCAACTTACCCAGTCCATCTTCCTCGACATGTTCGGCGATCCGAAGGTCAATCCGTGTAGGTGGCCTCAGATCAGGTTCGCCGATGTCATAGAGGATGGACCTCAGAACGGACTGTACAAGCCTTCGTCCGATTATGGTACCGGCACATGTATTTTGCGCATAGATGGATTCTACGACGGAGTCGTTACTGGTCTCGACTCGTTGAAGCGCGTCAGTGTCTCTGAATTCGAGCGTGAGCTGTATGGCTTGAACGAGAACGATGTTGTGATCAATCGAGTCAACAGTATTGAATACTTGGGTAAGAGTGCCCTGATTCCCGCGCTGACGGAACCCGTCGTATTTGAGTCGAACATGATGCGTCTTCGTGTGTCGCTCACCGCGATCGCACCGCGCTACCTCATTGAACTTTTGCAGAGTCGTTTCGTGAAGCTCCAAATACTCACGGCTGCGAAGAGGGCAGTCAATCAGGCAAGCATCAACCAGCACGATGTGAAGGGCCTGCTGCTCAACCTCCCGCCCCTAGCACTCCAACAGGAGTTTGCGCGGCGGGTGGGGGTGGTGGAGCGGGTCAAGGCGAGTCAGCGGGCGCATCTGGCCGAGTTGGATTCGCTGTTTACCTCGTTGCAGGACAGGGCGTTCAGCGGCAGACTGTAGGGCTGCCGTGGGGGCGACGTTGTGGGGGTGGACTGCCGGTGACCAGCAACTTCGCGTTCCTGCGGGCGGAATGGCCGAGCCTGTTCAAGGAGGCCGAGAACGCCGAGCGGCACACCCTCACCGAGCCGCGCACCTGCTGCTTCTACGCCCGTCGGACCCTAGAACTGCTGGTCAGGTGGCTCTACGACGCCGACGCCACCCTGCGCCGTCCACATCGGCGCGAACTGATCGCCCTGCTGCACGAGCCGACGTTTACCGACCTGCTCGGCTCCACCCTGGTGGCCAAGGCCGACGTGATCCGCACCTGGGGAAACCGGGCCGTCCACGAGGAACGGTCGATCAACCACCGGGACGCCCTCGGCGCGGTGCGCGAACTGTTCCAGGTCGCCTTCTGGATGGCCACCCGCTACACCCGTGATCCGGCCAACCGGCCCGCGCCGGGCCTTCGCTTCGACCGCGGCCTGCTGCCGACCCGGGACGCCACCACCCCGGCCGCGGCCACCCGAGCCCAACTGCGCGAGTTGGCCGACCGGCTGGCCGCCCAGGACGCCGCGCTGGCCGAGGAGCGGGAACGTTCGGCCGGCCTGGACGCCGAACTGGCCCGGTTGCGGGCTGAGATCGCCGCGGCCAAGGCGGCCAACACGGCCCGACCCGACACCCACGACTACGACGAGGAACAGACCCGCGACCTGTTCATCGACGTGCTGCTGCACGAGGCCGGCTGGCCCCTCGACCAGCCCCGCGACCGGGAGTTCCCGGTCACCGGTATGCCGACCGCGAGCGGCAACGGCCGGGTCGACTACGTGTTGTGGGACGACGATGGCACGCCGTTGGCCGTGGTGGAGGCCAAGCGCACCCGGCGAGACGCCCACGACGGCCAGGAACAGGCCAGGCTCTACGCCGACTGTCTGGAGAAGCAGTTCGGCCAGCGTCCGTTGATCTACTTCACCAACGGCTACCAGCACTGGTACTGGGACGACAGGCGTTACCCGCCGCGCCCGGTGCAGGGCTTCCACAGCAGGGACGACCTGCGGCTGGCCATCGCCCGCCGCACCAGCGCCCGCTCGCTGGCCGAGACCGAGATCCAGACGTCCATCGTGGACCGCTACTACCAGCACCGGGCGATCCGCCGGATCGCCGAGACGTTCGAGGACAAAGGTCGACGCAAGGCGTTGGTGGTGATGGCCACCGGTGCCGGCAAGACGCGCACCGTGGTCGGCCTGACCGACCTGCTGGTGCGGGCCAACTGGGCCAAGCGGGTGCTGTTCCTGGCCGACCGCACCGCGCTGGTCCGGCAGGCGGTGAACGCGTTCCGGCGGCACCTGCCCGACTCGAACCCGGTGAACCTGGTGGAGGAGCGGAACGGCCAGGGCCGGGTGTACGTGTCGACGTACCAGACCATGATGGGGTTGATCGAACAGCAGCGGTTCGGCATCGGGCACTTCGACCTGGTCGTGATCGACGAGGCGCACCGGTCGGTGTACCAGAAGTACCGGGCAATCTTCGCCTACTTCGACGCCCTGCTGGTCGGCCTCACCGCGACCCCGCGGGACGAGATCGACCACGACACCTACGGCCTGTTCGACCTCTCCGACGGCATGCCCACCGACGCCTACCCACTGGAGCAGGCGGTGGCCGACGGGTTCCTGGTGCCGCCGCGGGCGATCACCGTGCCGCTGCGGTTCCCACGCGAGGGCCTGCGCTACGACGACCTGAGCGAGGAGGACAAGGCCCGCTGGGACGAACTCGACTGGAACGACGACGGGTCCGTCCCGAACCGGGTCGACGCGGACTCGGTGAACCGGTGGCTGTTCAATGCCGACACGGTCGACAAGGTGCTGGAAACCCTGATGACCCGTGGGGTGAAGGTGGCCGGGGGTGACCGGCTGGGCAAGACGATCATCTTCGCGCAGAACCAACGTCACGCCCGCTTCATCGTGGAACGCTTCGACGTCAACTACCCTCACCTTCGGGGCACGTTCGCCAGGGTCATCACCCACCAGACCGAGAACTCGCAGAAGCTGATCGACGACTTCTCGGTCAAGGAGCGGGACCCGCACATCGCCGTGTCGGTGGACATGCTCGACACCGGCATCGACGTGCCCGAGGTGGTCAACCTGGTCTTCTTCAAGACCGTGCACTCCCGGACGAAGTTCTGGCAGATGATCGGCCGGGGCACCAGGTTGTGCCCGGACCTGTTCGGCCCCGGCCAGGACAAGAAGGACTTCCTGGTCTTCGACTGCTGCCAGAACTTCGAGTTCTTCAACTCCGACCTGCCCCAGGCCGACGGGCACCGGGTCGTTCCGCTCGGCGAGCGGCTGTTCACCGCCCGGGTCGACCTGCTCGCCGGCCTGGACGGACGGCTGTCGGGTGTGGACGGTCTGGTAGTCGACCCGGTCAGGGCCGAACAGGATCTGCGGCGCGATGTCGCCGACCTGCTGCATGGCGTGGTGGCCGGGATGAACCCGGACAACGTCGTGGTCCGCCCGCACCGGCAGTGGGTCACCACCTACGCCCGCCGGGCCGCCTGGGACCGGGCCAGCGCCCAACAACTCGCCGAGGCGTCGGCCCACCTGGCCGGGCTGCCCAGCGCGGCGCGCGACGACGACGAGTTGGCCAAGCGGTTCGACCTGCTGATGCTGCGCGCCCAACTGTGCGTCCTCAACGCCGAACCTGGTTTCGCCCGTATCGCCGAACGGGTCCGGGGCATCGCCGACGGACTGCTGGAACAGCGCAACATCCCGGCGGTGGCCGCACAGGTGGTGTTCCTCGAAGCGGTCGCCGGTGCCGACTGGTGGGTCAACGTGACCCTGTCCATGTTGGAACAGGCGCGGCGCCGGATGCGTGGCCTGGTCCGGTTGCTGCCCAGGTCCGGCCGCAGGGTCGTCTACACCGACTTCGCCGACGAACTCGGCCCGGTGCGCGAGGTCACCATCACCACCGGGTCGGCGCACGTGGACATCGCCCGGTTCCGGGAGAACGTCCGGGTCTTCCTGCACCAGCACGACAACCACGTGGCCGTGCACAAGCTGCGCCGGAACCTGCCGTTGACCGCCTCGGATCTGGACGAACTGGAGCGGATGCTCGCCGAGAGTGGCCAGTTCGACCAGGAGACTCTGACCCGGTCGGTGCGGGACGCCTCCGGGCTTGGGTTGTTCATCCGGTCGCTGGTCGGCATGGACCGGGCCGCCGCGGTCGAGGCGCTGTCCGGCTTCCTCACCGACAGGACGCTGTGCGCGAACCAGATCGAGTTCGTCAACATGGTGGTGGAGCACCTGACCCGCAACGGGACGATGACCGCCACCCAACTCTACGAACCCCCGTTCACCGACATCGCCCAGAGCGGACCGGAGGCGGTCTTCCCACCGGAACGCCTCACCGAACTCATCGGCGTCCTGGACACCATCACCGCCCACGCCTCAGCGTCGTAACGCGCGAGCCGAGTCCACCGACGATGGTCGCTCGTTGTCCGGGTGATGGGGGGCATGACGATGAGCAGCACGGCGGGGCGACCGTTCGCTCCTGACTACGCGACCCCGCCGGGGGAGACACTGGCGGAGTGGCTGGACGAACAAGCCATGACCCATGCTGAGTTCGCCGCCCGCGCCGGGATGAGCACGACCGAGGTGGGCCGGATCATTCACGGGACGGCAGTGCTGGGTCCCGACACCGTGACCCGACTCGAACAGGCCACCGGCATCCCGGCCAGGATCTGGAACGCCCTGGAGTCATACCACCGGAACCATCTGGCCAGGTTGGAGCCACCGTCGGCCGGTTGAGCGGGGTCGCGGTGAGGCTGCGTTCGGATTCGTTGGCGACCACGTGCCGATTGAGAATGCTGCCGTTCAGTTGAGGCGCTTCAGCCGGCCAGCGACCGGGTCGCACCACATCTACTCACCGGCAGCGACGTCGGCCGAGTCGAAGCCGGGTACCAGATGTTCGGCGATGTGGGCGGTAACCGCCGCGTGCCGTGCGTCCAGTTCCTGACGGGTCAGCCTGGGTTGCGTCGGTTCGTCGAAGGCTTCACTGGCCAGTTTGTCCACGAGATCGCGGATGGTAGTGCCGCGCTGTGCGGCGAGCGTTGCGAGCCGATCCCGCACCGCCTGCCCAACCGTGATCGTGCTGTCAGCCATGCCGTTCAGTATGTGGCCGCAGCGTCCACAGCCGTGTTGGCGCTAGAAGTGTAGGCGTATATGCTTACACCATGAGGGATGCGGAACTCATACGTGAGGCCCGGGCTGGTGCTGGCCTGTCGGTTCGGGCACTGGCCGACGCCGCCGGGATGGCAGCCAGCACGGTGCACCGCATCGAGAAGGGTCAGCTTCATCCGACGACCGATACCCTCACCCGCCTGCTCGAAGCGGCCGGTACGCGGCTACGGGTCGAGCCGTACGTGGACTACGCGGCCAGCATTGTGGGCCTGGCTCTTTCCATCCGAGGCGATATCGTCCAAGGCGACTACGCTTGGCCGATCCGGAAGGCGGCCGAGTTGGGCCATCGGTTCGGCAACGCCCCTGCCGAGGTCCGGCACCGCATGATTGCCGGTGAGCCTCCGCCGACCGGTGATGCCAGGTGGGACGCGTTCCTCGGTGGGCTCGCCGAATGGCTGGCCGTACGGGCGGACTTTCCCGTCCCCGCCTGGGCCCGAAACGAGAGTCGCTACCTGCGGCGCGGCTGGTGGATCAGCCCAATGGCGTCCATGCGCGCCTGGGAGTACGCCGGCAGCCCGATGTCTTTCAAGATTCGAGGGATCTACATACACCGCGATTCCCTCACCAATGTATAGGCGATCGATATGTTGACCAAAGAACGCATCATACGGCTGTTCGCCGAGCTCAACGACGAGCTTCGCAGGGCCGGTGTGCACGGCGATGTCTGCATTGTCGGCGGGGCAGCCATGATCATCGCGTATGACGCTCGGCCGGCGACTCGTGACGTGGACGCGGTTTGGCGACCCTCTTCGGATATCCGAGCCGCCGCCGACCGGGTCGCAGCCCGTCATGACGACGTCGATCCGGACTGGTTGAACGATGGTGTCAAGGGGTTCCTACCAGGGGACGATCATGCTGAGCTCCGGGTGGTCTACGAGGCGGACTCGCTAACGGTCTCGGCGCCGTCGCCGGAGTACCTGTTGGCCACCAAGTTGCTCGCCAGCAGGGCCGGGCGTGATGAGGCCGACATCCTCACTCTCTACCGTCTTTGTGGACTGACCACTGTCGAGCAGGGCTTGGACCTGGTGGAGCGGTACTACCCAGGTAGGCCAATCGAGGCGAAGGTTGGGTTCTTCCTCGAAGAGCTTCTGAGCAACAATCCGCCATTGCCGGACTGACGATTACGCGTCCTCGTCGGGGAGGGGTGGGTGGGGGGTGGCGGTG
>DATCXL010000937.1:0-2790 GCA_036565825.1 Mycobacteriales bacterium | reverse complement strand
ACCACTTCGGTCAGTCACCCGGTCCAGAGTCTGGTCATGGAACACCACCAACACGCCATCAGCGGTGGCCCGCACATCCAGTTCCAGATACCGGTACCCCAGTGCGACCACACTCTGGAACGCCGCCGCGCAGTTCTCCAGGCCGGACAACCCGCCCCGGTGCGCGAACGCCAACGGGGCGGGGGAGTCCAGGTAGGCGAACCGATTTCCCACGTGCGATCCTAACGCCCGAAACGGGGATTGGGGGCCCAGGCGACACCCATCCAAAACGGCGCAGTGCCCGACTGGTACCGCCAGACGCTCAGGCCAGCGTGCCCGCCGCGGCGAGGAAGGACTCCCGCTCCACCACGGCACCATGCCGCCACACACCAACAATCGCCCGGGTCGCCCGGATGTCGACCGTCGGATCACCCTCGACCAACACCAGGTCGGCGTACCGCCCCCGAGCGATCCGACCGCGGTCGGCCAACCCGAAACACTCCGCCGGCACCGACGTGGCCGCGGCCAACGCCTCCACCGGAGTCAGACCCGCGTCCACCAGCAGCTCCAACTCGCGATGGATACTCACCCCGGCGGCCGTACCAGGGCTGGGAGCATCCGTCCCAGTCAGGATCGGCACCCCTGCGGCCCGCAACCGGGCCACCGCGTCCAGGGCGAAGTCCAGACGGGAGATCCGTCCGGGAAGCGGAGGCAATGCCTGGGTCAACGCCACCCGGCACTCGGCGTCCAGGTACGGCCGCAACCAACGGTCTGCCACCAACCCGGCACCCGTCGGCGTACCACACAACGCCTCGAGTGCCGTCAACGTCGGTATCACGAACACCCGCGACCCGGCGATCGCACTGACCAGCTCGTCGTCGGCCGCGGCATCGACGAACAGATGCGCCAACCCGTCGACACCAGCGGTCACCGCCCGCCGGGCGCTGTGCGCGGACGCCACGTGCGCGATCATCAGCCGCCGACGTGCGTGCGCCGTGGTGACCAATACCTGTACGACATCACCAGAGTCGACATCGGCCACCGTGCCGCCCGGGACCCGCAGCATCCGCACATCGTCGAAAGGTTCCCCGACCACCGGATGGACGCGGGGGAGTGCCGGCCTGAGGGCGCCCACCTCCCGGATCACCCCTCCGCTCGCCCGCAACAGCGCGTCCACCGCCGGATCGGTGGACATGTCCAACTCTGTGGTGACCCCGAAGACGACAGCCTGCTCGCGGGTTCGCCGAGACACATGGGTGTGGCAGTCCAAGAACCCTGGAAGCAGGGTCCGCCCGCCGCCATCCACCACCAGCGCACCCACCGGTGGAACGATGTGAGGCCGAACATCAGCGATCAAACCCTGCTCGATGAGTACCGAACCCGTCGGCAGGACCGTCGTGCCGTCGAAGATCCGAACATCGCGCACGACCGTGATCGGAGTCGTCTCGGTGGTCATCACACTCCCTTACCGACAACGTGTGGACAACGACAGCGACCAGGAACGTTGACCGGCCCGTTGGCCTCCTGTGACGCACCGTCGCCCGATGGTCGACACACCGTAGCGCCTTTCCGTAAGCACGCAGATAGCTGGATCGAGACCGTATCAACAAGAACCACCTGTTCGGGTGATGCCTCTCAAACCGGCTGATCTCAGTGGGCCAGGCTTCGTGAGCCATCTGGCCTAACCTGTCAAGACACCCTACCCGTCAGTACGCGAGAACTATCGGGCCGCTCTATGTCCACGCCCGACCTCCCGGTGGCCGATCGGGGCACAGTACCGTCGCGCGGCCGCGCCCACGATCCAATTCCAAACGGAGGCCAGCAGCGGATCAACCCTGCCCGATCCTGGGGCAGCGTCCGGGACCGGCTCCCGGGCATTTCCAGTGCGGCGGGCACGCACGATGTGAAGCGGCACAACGTCACAGAGCAGAACCTCATACCCGTCGCTGGCGAGCCAACGGGCGTACACCCCGGTTCCGCCAGGTGCCGAAAACGGAGCTGTGCGGCGCGTGTAAGCCGCTGGCCGCGGAGGTGGCGCGCCCCAGAGTTTTAGGAATGATTATTCTTGACTGTTTGTTCCTTAACGTTCTATCGTCGTCTCATGGGTCGGCCAAGGGGATTTGACGAGGCCGAGGTGGTTCGGGCAGCGGTTGCTCTGTTTGCCAGCCGCGCGTACGACGGCATCTCAGTCGACGAGCTGGTGTCTCACCTCGGCGTGCACCGCAACAGTCTCTACAAGACGTTCGGCAGCAAGCGAGGGCTCTACCTCGCGGCGCTGCGCTGGTGTCTGAAACAGGAGGTCCCCTCGCTGATCGCCGAGATCGGTGAGGCGGAGAACGTTGCCGCGGCAATGCAGCGCTGCCTGACCACCGGGACGGCCGGGGCGGGCATGGACCTGCTCTTGCTGGCGGCGGCCGAACGCGCTCCCGTGGACCGCGAGGTGGCGATCGAGGTGACGCGGGCTCTGGACTCCCTCGATGAGGCGGTCGGACGCTGCCGGACCGGCAAGGAAGCCGCCGGGATCATGCGGTCACCAACCGGGTTCACCGCGACGCTTTTGGGCCTCAGGCTGCGGGTCAGGGCTGCCGCCCTGACCGCCGGACCCGCGACCCCCACGCTGCAGCACGGCCCGCATCCGTCCTGAAGGAGCGCAATATGTCCAAGATCCATGTCGAAGGCGACGAACTGATTGTGGAGATCGAAGGGCTCGACAAGCTCTGGGCGCTCAAGAGTCGTCTGGTGATCCCGCTGGCCAACGTCCGCGGCGCCACCGCCGATCCCGGCATACTCAAGGAATCGAAGGGCCTGCGC
>DATCXL010000936.1:0-6677 GCA_036565825.1 Mycobacteriales bacterium | reverse complement strand
ATGCGTGCCTGAACGCATGGTGACGTCACGACAGGTCAGACGCGGTACGCCAGGTGATCCGCCCACTGTCCGGACGCCGCGGCGAGCCGGACCGACCACGGCCGCGGGTTACCGCAGGAGACCTGCCGCCACAGGCGCGCTGACAACGTCACGAACACGTCAACCGCGCGGCGGGGCGCCGTCTGCCATACCGGGAACTGATCGGCCCACGCCTCGGCCTGGATGACGGTGTGCCCGGCGCCCATCAACCGCATCGCCGCGACCGCCACATCCACCCAGGCAGGTCCACGTGTCGGCCAGGCCCAGTCGACAACCAGGGCACCACGGCCGGTGATGAGCACGTTGTGCGGGGCGAAGTCAGTGTGCAACAGGCTGTCCCCGTCCAGCAGCCGCAGATCGGCCGGGTCGCTGGCGAACTCGGCGAGACGCTGACTCATCGCTTTGATGGGCAGGTCCGGGCACGGAATGCCGTTGACCGCGCGCACTGCCTCAGCGACAGCCGGCAGGTCAGGCGACCCTGGGGAGTAGTCGGCGTGCCGGCCGGCGACGTGCTCGAACCCGAGGAGGTGCCATCCGCCGGTCTCGACCTGCCACAGCAGCCGGGGCGCGATCGCCAGGACGTGCGGATTGATCCGCGCCTCCTCGTGTTGGGTCCACACCTGACGGTGGTCGGTCGGGATGCCCTTGGCGAACACACGCCCGGCGCGGGTGTGCAGCGTCGCGGCCACCGCCGAGTTGTCCCCGGCCGAAGCGGTGTCAGCGTGGAGCACCGGGCCTGTGTGGGTCTCAACCGCGTCCTGGACCGCAGCGGGCAGTGCAGCCCAGTCGATGCGCGGAATGGCCATGATCTTCCCGTGTCGGATACGAAAAAGGAGGGTCACCAGCGAGCAACTGGTCCAGGATCGCCGCGCCGACGTTGCCAGCCCGGTCGGCATACCGGGCGGACTCCTCGTTGGTCATGGTCACCGTGCTGGACCTGCACCGGGTATCCCCGGCTGCCCCGGGGTTCATCCCGATGTGCTCGTGTGGCATGCCGGCCCGGCACTGCGACATTGTCCGGGCCGAACACGAGGCGCTGGGCATCCCGATGCCCTTCACCCTCGGCCCGCCCCGGCCGCCGTACCAGAGGTGTAGACCGTGACGCGACGAACCAGACAGGCACCAGGTCGCGCACCTACGTGCCCAACACCGGGCTGTCCGACAGGACGGAATCCTCTGTGCCGGTGCCCGCACCCTCCCGCGTCGGTCCGGTCCCGGCTCGGCCGGTTCCTGGCGATGTTCCTGCTCGGAGGTACGCGGCGAGCACCATCGAGTGCGTCGGCGGCTGCGTCCGGTTCGCCACCGGGCTGCTGCGCACACACCACCCGATGGCCCGATCCCCAGGCGACCCGGTGCGGCGGTGCGCCTGTGGGCACACGGTGGTCATGTGTGAGATCAACTCCGCTGCCCGCGATGCCGGCCTGCTCCAGCCGCTCACCTCGCGTCAACAGCCACCAACCCGGCCACAAACTCGGCCAGCCGGCACGGGTCCGGCTGGTTGGGTCCGCAGCACGGGCCGTGAACAGGCACGTCTGGCCCGTCAGCGGAGTGTCAGTACGCCCAAGCTTGCTGTGGTGGGGTCGGTGAGACTCGAACTCACACTGTCGCGCACCTAAAACGCGTGCCTCTGCCGTTGGGCTACGACCCCTGACATGGCACGGTAACCCGCCGACCGGCGCGTGCCAGCCTGTTGCCCGAACCCGGTCGGGTGTTTCGGCGCACCGTGAACCCTCGGGCGCGGGCGGTCATCGCCGGTCACCGACCGCGACGATGCCGTCGCAGCAGCGCCTGCACAAAGGCGATCACCACCACGGCCAGGACGACGAGCGCCACCAGCGCTCCCCACGGCGTCGACTCGTGCCCATACATGGCGCTCCTGCCCGGCGAGGTGGTCGGATCCCACGGCGGTCGTCTCTCCTGTCCCGCCGCGCGACACCGGTCCAGTATGGCGCTGGCATCCGACCACCGGGCCGGGCTAGCTGAGTGCGGCCAGGATCCGCGGCGCCAGCACACGCAGCGCACGACCGCGGTGGCTGAGCGCGTCCTTCTCCTCGGCGGTCATCTCCGCGGTGGTACGGGTATGACCGATCGGCACAAAGATCGGGTCGTAACCGAATCCGTTCTCGCCACGTGGGGCGCGCAGCAGGGTTCCCTCCACCCGACCCTCGACCACCTCCTCGACGCCGTCCGGGGTGACCAGCGCCGCGGCACACACGAATGCCGCGCCGCGCCGTTCGTCGGGCACGTCGGCGACCTGGTCAAGAACCAGTTGGAGGTTTGCCTGGTCGGATCGGCCGGGGCCGGCCCACCGTGCGGACAGCACGCCAGGCATGCCAGACAGTGCGTCGACGGTCAACCCGCTGTCGTCGGCGACCGCCGGCAGGCCGGTGTGCCTGACCGCCTCGCGTGCCTTTGCCAACGCGTTCTCGGCGAACGTCGCACCGGTCTCGGGTACCTCCGGGTACGGCTCCACGTCGTTCAGGCCGAGCAGTTCCACGTCCAGCCCGTCGCGCAGCATCCGGCGCAACTCGGCCAGCTTGCTGGCGTTACGGGTGGCCACCACCAGTCGTGCGGCGGTCATCCGGCCAGTGCCTCGCGCTGGATCCGGCCGAGGTCGGCGCAGCCGGTCACCGCCAGGTCGAGCAGAAGGTCAAGCGCCGCCCGCTCGAACGGAGCGCCCTCGGCGGTGCCCTGTACCTCCACGAACTCACCGGCGCCGGTACACACCACGTTCATGTCGGTGTCCGCGCGCACGTCCTCCTCGTAACACAGGTCGAGTCTGGGCTCACCGTCGACCAAGCCGACGCTCACCGCGCTGACCGAGGTACGCAACGCCTCACGGCGGGCCAGTGCGCCCCGCGCGGACAACCAGTCCACCGCGTCGGCCAGCGCCACGTACGCCCCGGTGATGGCCGCGGTGCGGGTACCCCCGTCGGCCTGCAACACGTCACAGTCGATGGCCACGGTGTTCTCGCCGAGCGCGGACAGGTCCACACTGGCCCGCAGTGCCCGGCCGACCAGCCGGCTGATCTCGTGGGTGCGCCCGCCGATCCGGCCGCGCACCGACTCGCGGTCGTTGCGGGTGTGGGTGGCCCGCGGCAGCATCGCGTACTCGGCGGTCACCCAGCCCAACCCGCTGCCCCGCCGCCAGCGGGGCACACCCTCGGTGACGCTGGCCGCGCACAGCACCCGGGTGTCACCGAACTCGATGAGTGCCGAACCCTCCGCGTGGCGCTGCCAACCGCGGGTGATCCGCACTGGGCGGAGTTGGTCGACAGCGCGTCCGTCCGGTCGTGTCATGAGCACAGCCTATTTGAGCGGGAAGAACCGTTGGTGGGCTCCCCCGGGTGCCGGTCGGCCGACACCGGGGCAGACTGCCAGACATGCGCAGCACCACCTTCACCGTCGACACCGGGTTGGAGCCCACGGTCCGGGACCTGACCGACAGGTGCGCCGACTTCGTGTCGGGCCAGGGCGACGGGCTGTTGCACGTGTTCGTGCCGCACGCCACCGCCGGGCTGGCGCTGATCGAGACCGGATCGGGCACCGAATCGGACCTGTTGGCCGTACTGGCGGACCTGCTGCCGGCCGACGACCGGTGGCGACACCGGCACGGCAGCCTCGGACACGGTCGCGCGCACGTGCTGCCGGCGCTGCTGCCCCCGTACGCGACCATTCCGGTGCTGGCCGGCCGGCTGGTTCTGGGCACCTGGCAGAGCGTCTGCCTGGTGGACCTGAACGTGGACAACCCTCGCCGGGAGGTCCGGCTGTCCTTCCTGCCCGGCTGACCGGCCTCCATCCCGGCGGTTCGGTGCCTGGGCACCAGAACGTGACCGGACCGAACTCCCGTCCGGGTCCCGGAGTGGCCGTCAGAGTTCGTAGGAGGCGCCGGTGGCGGCCACCTCGGTGAGGCCGCCGAAGGCGGAGCTCGCGTCGCCCAACTGACGCACCGGATCGCCGACCGGAGGGACGTGGGTGAGCAGCAGCCGACCTACCCCGGCCCGGTGGGCGTGCTCGCCGGCCTGCACGCCGGTGAGGTGCAACCCCGGGGGATAGTCCTCGCCGTGCTGGTAGGTGGCCTCACACAGCAGCAGGTCACTGCCCTGGGCCAGGTCGACCAACGCGTCGCTGCGTGCGGTGTCGGCGGAGTAGGTGAGTACCCGACCGCCCGCCTCGACGCGCATCGCATAGGTCTCGACCGGGTGGTTGGTCTGGGCGAAGGTGATCGTGAAGGGCCCGAGTTCCCGGGTGCCGGGACCGAGCCTGGAGAACGCGAAGACGTCTCGCAGGTCACGGCGGGAGAACGGGTCGTAGGCGGCGGCCAGCCGGCCCGAGGTGCCGGCCGGCCCGAGCACCGGCAACCTGGGCGGACCTTCCATGAAGTAACGGCGGACCACGGCGTAGACGCACATGTCCAGGCAGTGGTCGCCGTGCAGGTGCGAGAGCAGCACCGCGTCGACGGCGCGTGGGTCGGTGTGCCGCTGTAGTTCGCCGAACGCGCCGTTACCCAGGTCGAGCACGATCCGGTAGCCCTCGTGCTCGATCAGGTATGCCGAACAGGGATCGGCCGGACCGGGGAAACTGCCCGCGCAGCCGACAACGGTCAGTCGCATCGTTCCCCCTGTCGGACTGGTCAGGACGCCACGACCGCCGCCTCGACGGCGTCGATCTCCGGGCCGAGAAACCGCCGACCGAGGCGGCGGAAGGGTTCGGTGTCGCCGGTGGCGAGAAACCGGTGCTGGGGCGGGTCCGCATCCGGCATCCGGGCCGCGTCGTGCTGGTTGAGCACCCGGTAGACGTCCTTGGCGGTCTCCTCCGCGCTGGACACCAACGTCACACCGTCACCGGCGACCAGGCTGATCACACCAGTGAGCAGCGGGTAGTGGGTGCAGCCCAGTATCAACGTGTCCACCCCGGCCGCCAGCAGCGGATCAAGGTAGGACTGGGCCAGGCCGAGGATCTGGCGCCCGGTGGTGGTGCCGTGTTCGACGAAGTCGACGAACGCCGGACACGCCGCGCTGGTCACCGTGATGTGTGGGGCCGCGGCGAACGCGTCCTCGTAGGCCCGGGTGGCGATCGTGGCGACCGTACCGATAACCCCCACCTGGCCGTTGCGGGTGGCCGCGGCCGCGCGCCGCGCCGCGGGCAGGATCACCTCCACGACCGGCACGTCGTAGCGTTCCCGGGCGTCGTGCAGGCAGACCGCGGTGGCGGTGTTGCAGGCGATCACCAACAGCTTGACGCCACGGTCGACCAACTGGTCCAGTACGGCCAGCGCGTACCGACGGATCTCGGCTATCGGACGCGGACCGTAGGGCACGTGTGCGGTGTCGCCGATATAGACCAACTCCTCGTGGGGGAGTTGGTCGAGGATCGCGCGGGCCACGGTCAGCCCGCCGACTCCGGAGTCGAAGATCCCGATCGGCGCGTCGTTGCTCATCAGGGTCAGCGTACGGGCCCATCCCCACGCCGCGACATGATGTTGATCACCATGGGTCGCCACACCGCAGGCGACCGGGCAAATTGTCACCCCGACCGAGTGAGAAGACACCCCGACCGGGTGCACCGCTGAGGCCATTACCGAGTAGGTGATCACAACAGGTGACTTCAGTTACCGTCCGTCGGACCGGGTCTGGCCTCGGGCTGCTCAGACCGGAGGCTGTCCCGGGAACGGAGACGTCGGCGTCGTCGGAAGTGCCGGCGTCGACCCGGGCCGGTCCCGCCGGCGGGAGTCGAGCAGCGTCGCGGCCAGCAGGCCGCCCAACGCGCCGAACAGGTGACCCAGCCAGGAGATGTGCGCGGGTACCAGGGGCAGCAGCCCCCAGATCATCGAGAAGCCGAGGAACACCAGCAGTACCGCGCCGAGCAGCGCCTGGCGCAACCGGTGCGCCACCCAACCACGCGCGACGAGATAGGCCAACCACCCGTACACAATGCCGCTGGCTCCGACCACCACCGACCCGGACGCCTCGAAGAGCCACACCCCGAACCCGCTGATCGCCCACACGATCACGGTGGCCGCGGCGAACCGGCGGGCGTTGGCGACCAGACCGATCCAGCCCAACAGCACCAGCAGCACGGTGTTGTTGACCAGGTGCAACACGGACAGGTGCAGCAGCGGCGCCACGACGATGCCGACCAGCCCGGCCAGTGAACGCGGCCGGATGCCCAGATCGTCCAGTTGGTTTCCGGTGGTCAGGTTGACCAGTTCGATCAGCCAGAGCAACCCGATGACAACCGCGATGACCATCGTCGCGACACGCAGGCGACCAAACCCGGGCCCTCGCACTGGCGAGGCTCCCGATCCTGAACCCGATGCCGTAGGTTCCATCACCCGAGGCTACGTTCGGTTACTCCCAAGCGGCAACGGCCCGCGCCCGGCGGTCGTTGCTCGCGTCGGTGGTACGGATCAGGCCCAGAGCTGGCCGTCCAGGGCGGCCTCGGCCTCGGCCAGGGTGCCCGAGTAGGCGCCGGTGGACAGGTACTTCCACCCGGCATCGGCGACCAGGAACGCGATGTCGGCACTCTGCCCGGCCTCCACCGCCTTGTCGGCCATGGCCAGGGCGGCGTGCAGCACCGCGCCGCTGGAGATCCCGGCGAAGATGCCCTCCTGCTCGACCAGTTCACGGGTGCGCCGC
>DATCXL010000925.1:0-2864 GCA_036565825.1 Mycobacteriales bacterium | reverse complement strand
GGGGCCGGCCGTCCGATGGTCCGCCGCCGGCCGTGGACCGGTCGCCCGCCCGCCACGACCCACCCCGGGCGGTGGCGACTCCCGGGCGGAGCGCGTCGTCGTGCCAGGTGCCGAAGGAGGCGAACGGTCGGTCGAACCGGGCCGCGAAGTAGACGCGGTAGTGGTTCCCGGCGCCGCAGAAGTCCCCGCTGGATGCCCAGCCGCTGATCGTGTCCGGGCCGGTGACGGTGACCCGCGCGTCATCGGTTCCCTTCGCCGAACCCGAGACGTTCACCAGCACGGTGGCCGGACGGGCCGGGTCGAAGGTGAACCGGGCCATCCCGGTGCGTTCGGTGGCGGTCAGTTCGACCGTCGGTCCGGAGGCCAGCCGGACCCGGTAGTAGCCGGGGGAGGCCTGCTCGTCGCGGTGGGAGAAACCAGCCACGTAACGACCCGGGTCGCTGGCCGGCGAGGAGGTCACCGTGTCGGCCAGCGGCAGGAACGGGATGTCACCGAACGCCACACAACCGGCGCCGGAGAAGTGGGTGAGGCTGAAACCCCTGATCTGGTCGTCGGTGTACAGGTAGCCGCCAGGTTGGGATCGGACCGTGTCCGGGCTCCACTGCACCATGCCGAACGGAACGGCCGCACCGGGGAAGGTGTCACCAGCCCCGCCGCCGGTACCGAAGTCTCTGCCAGCGGGCGCGGTGCCGACGAACGGGTTGACCCGGCTGGCCAGGTCCGCCCCACTGTTCACACCATCGCCCGGCGCCGTGGCGGTCGTGCCGGCCGCGGTCGGTGTCGGGCTGACCGCCGGCAGGGTGGCGGTGAGCACGGCTAGTACGGCCGCGGCCGGTGTGGTCATCGCGGCGCACCGGGTCGTTGGGCGTCGGGTCGTTGGGCGTCGGGTCGGACTGGCCACGGGCTGTTCGTGTCCACGCATTGGAACTCCGTAGGGCCGACTGCGGGTGCGGGCGGTCTGGCGGGATGTGCGAGCCTCTGCCAACCCCCTATCGGCCCCTGACCCATCGGCCTTGCGAACGCACCGGCGTGTCACCGGCGTAGGTCGACCGAGCGTGTCGCCCGCCCGCCTGGAGTGGTGTTGATGTAACTACATCTGATAGGTACATTGGGTTGTATGGAGACCATCGGACTACGAGAGCTCAACCAGAACCCGTCCAGGGCAGTGGCTCGGGTGCGTGCCGGAGCGTCGATTCTGGTGACGGATCGTGGCAAGCCCGTACTGCGGATGGTTCCCGAGATCGAACACCCCAGTACGCTCCAGCGGATGATCGACGCAGGAGAGGTCAGGCCTCCAGCCGAGCACGGTATGCCCGACCTCATGCCGGAGCTTGCCGAGACGGCGAGCCTGTCCGATCTGGTAATCGCCGACCGGAACAAGGAACGTCACCGTTGATCTATCTCGATGCCTGTGCCCTGCTCAAGTTCATCAAAGTTGAGAAAGAGACGGAAGCCCTGCGCGAGTGGCGCACCGAGCTGCCAGCGGATACAGAGTTGATCACCAGTGAGTTGGCACGACTCGAGATCACCCGGAGCCTGTTGCGTGCCGACCTCGACCACAAGCTGGTGCCATATATCGTGGGACAGGCATTGCGGGAGATCTACCTGGTAGATCTCACCAGCACGGTGCTGGTTCGGGCCATGGCCTATCGCACCCGAGCACTTGGCTCGTTGGATGCCATACATTTGGCGAGCGCCGAGCCCTTCCGGGCTGAACTGACCGAGCTCGTTACCTATGACCGAGAGTTCGCAGAAGCGGCAAATGATCTTGGATTCCCGGTGAGCGCACCATCCTGATATGTGGCACAGCCCTGTGACCTTCGTCTGTCAGGGGTGGGTGTTGCGGGCCAGAACGGCCCGAGTAAGCCCCGGCAGCGCCACGGCCACCCGCCGCACCGGGCCGACCGACACCCTGCGGTGCAGCACCTGGTAGTCGGCCCGTTCGATCTCGTCGAGGATCCGCGAGTACAGCACCATCGCGGTGCGTACGCAGTCGCGGCTGGTCGGGTCGAGCAGTCGGATGCCCGGCTCGGCGTTGCGGTACACCTCTCGGGCCCGGGCGATCTCGTGTGCGAACAGCCGGCGGACCGGTCCGTCGACCACGCCGTGGGCCAGTCGCTGGCGGTCCACCCCGAACTCGGCCAGGTCCTCACCGGGCAGGTACACCCGACCGCGAGACAGGTCCTCGCCCACGTCCCGGATGAAGTTGGACAGTTGGAAGGCCACACCCAGGTCCACCGCGTAGGGCGCGGCCACCTCCGGTTCGCACACCGACCCCAGCACGGGCAGCATCTGCAACCCGATCACCGCCGCCGACCCCCACATGTACCGAAGCAGGTCACTGTAGGTCGGATAGTCGGTGACCGTCAGATCCATCCGCATCGAGGCGAGAAAGTCGGCGAAGTGGGACGGCGGGATGTCGAAACGGCGGACGGTGTCGACCACCGCTCGCCCGATCGGGTGAGTGGAGGTGCCGTTGGCCAACTCGCCGAGGAACCGTTTCCCCCAGTCGTGCAGCCGCCCCGACCGCTGCGTACCAGTCAGCGTCGAGTCCAGATCGTCGACGATCTCGTCGGCGTAGCGGGCGAACCCGTACAGCGCGTGTACGTGCGGCCGTTTCGCCGGAGGCAGCAGTAGGGTGGCCAGGTAGTAGGTTCGCCCGTAGGCGGCGTTGAGTCGACGGCAGTTGCGGTAGGACGCCCGCAGCAGCGGATCGACGATGCCGGCCGCATCGAGTTCGTGACTGCTCATGCCGGCCACAGGTCATCTCCCCGTACGCGGCGCGGTCCGATCATCGCCCGCCTACCGCTGCCCGGGGACCGCACCCACCGGGGTTGGCAGCGGCTCCACCCGCGGCTCCCGGG
>DATCXL010000913.1:0-2761 GCA_036565825.1 Mycobacteriales bacterium | reverse complement strand
CAGCGCCGCGGCCAGGCCGAGGGCACCGAGCCCGGCCACCGTGGCCAGGCCGACCACCGGCCGGGTGACGGCGAACGCCCCGGCAAGGGCCGCGCAGAGCGCCAACACCACGGCGATGCCGGCGACCAGTACCGGTTTGTCGGCACTGCCGAAGGTCTCGATGGCGAAGTCCTTCAGCCACGCCGGGGCCAGGTCGACGGCGGCGTCACCGACCACTGCCAGCGGGGCGGCCTGTGGGCGGGTCAGCGCGGCGGCCAACTCGCCGACACCCAGGGCCACGCCCGCCCCGATCAGTCCGGCCAGCATTCCGAGAGGTCGCGGACGAAGGGTCATAAACCATGTGTACGTTATTCAACGCTATTTGGGTACAACGGTTGGCTCGCCGCCATGCCATCGATGTCAGTGTTGCCGCCGGAAGGTCATGACCGTCAGGGTTTCGACCGGGTCAGGCGAGTCCTGCACCAGACCTCTGGCGGGCCCTCTGGCGGGCCATCCGCGGATCCTCCAGCGGGCCATCCCGCCGCGCCGGGCTCCGTGATCGTGGCGCGACTCGCGAGCCGCTAGGCTCCACCCCGAGTGCGACAACTCCAGAGCGGTCACCAAGGAGGCCCGATGACACCTGGGACACCCCAGCGTGAGCGACTGGCCACTCTGGTCGAACAGGTGGTCCGCGATCTTGGACTCGATCTCGAAGGCGTCACGGTCAGCGCGGCTGGGCGGCGGAGCCTTGTTCGGGTCGTTGTCGACGCCGACCACGGAGTGAGCCTGGACGAGGTGGCTGAGGTGAGCCGCGCGCTGTCGGCCGCACTCGACGAGCATGAAGGAATCATGGGGCAGGCTCCATACGTTCTTGAAATAACGTCACCTGGAGTGGATCGCCCTCTGGTCGCGCCGCGGCACTGGCGCCGGGCCGTCGGGAGGCTGGTCCGGGTGCCGGTGGACGAACACGAACCGTCGAGGATTTCCGGGACGGTCGAGGGTCGGGTGGTGCGGGCAGACGACGGAGGAGTCGTGCTCGCGGTGGATGGCCAGCAGCGGGAGTTCCGTTACGGGGTGCTCGGTCAGGGTCGGGTACAGGTGGAGTTCACCCATCCCGAGACCCCCACCGCGCTCGATGAGGAGGAGGACACGTCGTGAATATCGACATCGCCGCCCTGCGGGCCATCGAGCGCGAGAAGGAGATCTCCTTCGACACCGTGCTGGCGGCCATCGAGTCGGCTCTACTGACCGCGTACCGACACACCGAGGGTGCCAACCAGCAGGCCCGGGTCGACATCAACCGCGCGAGCGGTGCGGTCACTGTGTACGCGCAGGAGGTCGACGAGGACGGCACCGTGCTGCGCGAGTACGACGACACGCCCCGAGATTTCGGACGTATCGCCGCGATGACCGCGAAGCAGGTCATCCTGCAACGGCTGCGCGACGCTGAGAACGAGATGACCTTCGGGGAGTACTCCGGACGTGAGGGAGACGTGGTCGCCGGAGTGATCCAGCAGCACGAGGGCCGTGCCGAACGCGGTGTCGTGCTGGTCAACCTGGGCAAGGTGGAGGCGGTGCTCCCGCCATCCGAGCAGGTGCCCGGTGATTCCTACGAACACGGCAACCGGATCAAGGCCTACGTCGTGTCGGTGACCAAGGGGCTTCGGACCCCACAGATCACGCTGAGCCGTACCCACCCCAACCTGGTACGCAAGCTGTTCGCGTTGGAGGTACCGGAGATCGCCGACCGCACCGTGGAGATCATGGCGGTGGCCCGCGAGGCCGGTCACCGGTCCAAGATCGCGGTTCGGTCGACGGTCTCGGGAGTCAACGCGAAGGGAGCCTGCATCGGCCCGCTCGGTGCCCGGGTACGTAACGTGGTCTCCGAGTTGCAGGGCGAGAAGATCGACATCGTGGACTGGTCGGAAGACCCGGCAACCTTCGTGGGTAACGCACTGTCACCCGCCCAGGTGGTCAGCGTCGAGGTGGTCGATCCGGTTGCCCGGTCCGCCCGTGTGGTGGTCCCGGACTTCCAGCTCTCCCTGGCCATCGGCCGAGAGGGGCAGAACGCCCGCCTGGCCGCGCGGCTGACCGGCTGGCGCATCGACATTCGTAGCGACGCGCCGAAGAAAGCGCCCAAGTCGGAAGGAACCGCGGTGGAGCGGGACACGAGCGCGGCGGGGTAGACTGACTGGTGGTCCGGCGGGCTTCAGCGGTGTCTGCACACGTGCCTGTGCGCATGTGTGTGGGATGTCGTCAACGTTCACCGGTCACCGAGCTGCTGCGCGTCGTAGCGATCGAGGGCGTTCTCGTCCCCGATCCCGGTCGACGTCTGCCAGGCCGCGGCGCTTCTTTGCACCGTGATCCTGGCTGCCTTGACCTCGCGGAGCGGCGGCGAGCGATCCCACGCGCACTGCGCGTGCCGGGTCCGCTCGACGCCACGGCCGTCCGCGATGTCGTCGCGAGGCACGCACGGTAGAGCAGACCTCAGCACACGGGCCAGGCCGTCCGTGTGCGTGTCGAAAGAAGCAGGCGACTGCAGATGAGCAACCCATGAAGCGCCAACCATGACTGCGTTTCACCTGTAGCGACGAGGTCGAGCGGGCGCCCCGCCGGCCTCAGATGAGGAGTCCAGTGGCAGGCAAGGCCCGTGTACATGAGCTCGCCAAAGAGCTCGGCGTAGAGAGCAAGGTCCTTCTGGCCAAGCTCAAGGAGATGGGTGAGTTCGTCAAGAGCGCATCCTCCACAGTGGAGGCACCCGTCGCCCGTAAGTTGAAGGAGG
>DATCXL010000886.1:0-4357 GCA_036565825.1 Mycobacteriales bacterium | reverse complement strand
AGGGCCGGGGCCGCCACGACGGTCGCGCCCGCGATCAAGGCGCTAGCCATCAGGCTTCGGCGACTGACGGCGACCGCAGCCTCGACGTCCTCTGCCGTCCCGCTGCCGACTGGGTGGCTGGTGACCACGGGTCGCGACATCGATGCCTCCTCGGAGAAGGGTGAAGCGGGAATGATCTCCCGCGACGCTAACCCTCGTTCGTGCCGGCTGCCATGGTGAGAATGGGCTATCCCATGCCAGCGCCGCGCAGGACAAGGCAATCCGTTGCAGGTCACCGACCGCGTCGACAGAGGTCACCTCGCCTAGGTCAATAGCAAGGCCTCGATAAGGTCGTCCACGGCATCGGCGGGTGGGGATCGAACCACCCGAGGGAGGTCGTCATAATCAAAAGGCCTACCGAGCCGGTGATACCGGTTCGATTCCTGTCACCGGACGATCAGTGGCAGGCGTCAGAGCCCTGGTCCCCGATGCCGTGTCTCGGCACGGTGAGAAACCGCCAGGCGTAGCCGTCGCGGTGAAGCGTCAGCTCGAGCACCCCGAACTGAGACAACCGCACCTGGCTGTTGGCCCGGATGACACGGAACGAGCGCAGGTTCTTGCCACCCGTTCCCACCACGAACTCTCGGATGCCTCGTGCGTCGTCACGCACGCCCGCCGCTGACTGTGGCGCAAAGCGTTCGTAGTCGTGGTCGTGGCCATTGAGCACGAGTTCGGCACCGGCTCGATACAGGTCGTCCCAGAATGCGGAGTAGGCCCCGTGGTTGCCGTGGCCACCGGAACTGAACCGGGGTTCGTGCCAGAACGCGAGCGTGCACCGAGTCGGGTGCGCCGCGAGGTCGGCGGCCAGCCACCGCTCCTGGCGTGATCCTTTCCCGCATCCGCCCACCGCGTCGCATTCGCTGTTGAGGGCGATGACGTGCCAAGGCCCGACCGAGAAGCTGTACCAGGGTGTGTCTGGCGTCCCCGCAGCTCCTCCGAAGTAGGCGAAGAACCCGTCCGCACCGTGGCTGTCGTACTCATGGTTGCCCGGCGCCGGATGCGTGATCGAGAGCGCTCGACCCCAGGTCGGCCCGTACTCGCTCATAAAGCTCCTGAGCCGACCAATGACGTACTGCTCGTCACCCAACGTGAGCACGGCGGTCGGGTGCGCCGCGAGCATGCGGTCCGACGTCGCCCGATGTTGACACGTTGTCGCGGTGACATGCCCACCCGGCTCGCAGGCGATATCACCCGCTGCGACGACGACAGCGGTATTCGTGGTGGTCGCCGTATCGCACCCCGCGACGAGCACGAGCAGGCTGGCCGCGACAGCCGAGACGAGTCGGGCACGCATCGGCACGTGACCACGCTAGCTGTGGATGTGTCGCCGATAAACGGGCACGGCAAACCCTTTACGGGAGGGGTCCGGGCGGGATTATCGTGCAGAAGGCTCCTGACGCACGGCTGCAGGAGCCATCTCGATCATGTGGGGGGAGTCGTGCCCACGCCAGCGCATCAGAAGCCTCGCGTTTCGCGGAGGCGCCCGCTGCGAGCGCTCCTACTGGGGCTGGTCGTCGCGACCCTGCTCGCTCTCGCAGGTGGACTGTCTGCGTCCCTGGCAGATCGCCACCAGGCCGAGGGCGCGACTGCGGCGGCCACGACGGCCGGGGACCCTGTCATCGTCGCTAGCGGAGACATCGCCTGTGCTCCGGGGCGGACGCCCAGTTCCACAAGCTGTCAGCAAGGTGTGACCGGTGACCTGGTGAATGCGATCGGTCCCGACTACGTGCTACCACTTGGCGACCTGCAGTACGAGGAGGGCAGCACCGCCGAGTTCGACGGCTCCTACGCGGTGACCGGCTGGGGAAGCGCCAAGGGCATCAGCCGCCCGGCGGCCGGAAACCACGAGTACCGAACCGCCGGGGCGACCGGCTACTACGGCTTCTTCGGGTCCAATGCGGGCGACCCGGCCAAGGGCTACTACTCCTACGACATCACTGGTCCCAACGGTGCCTTTCGCTGGCACATGATCGTGCTCAACAGCGAGTGCGCCGACCTAGGCGGCGGCAGCATCTCCGCGGGCTGCGGTGCTGGCTCATCGCAGGAGCTCTGGCTCAAGAGCGACCTAGCGGCCCACCCCAACGTCTGCACGCTGGCCTACTGGCACCGGCCCCGGTTCTCGTCGTCGTCGACGACACCGTCGTCCACGACGTACAAAGCCTTCTGGAACGACCTATACAACGCCGGTGCCGATGTCGTCCTCGCTGGCCACGCCCATGACTACGAGCGCTTCGCGCCGCAGACCGCAGATGGCGCGGCCGATCCCGCACGAGGGCTGAGGCAGTTCGTCGTCGGAACGGGCGGCCGGAACTTCCAGAGCATGGGCACGCGGATCGCGAACTCGGTGACCAGCACCAACACCGCCTTCGGCGTGCTGAAGATGACCCTGCACGCGACCAGCTATGACTGGCAGTTCGTGCCAGCAGCCGGCTACACCTACAGCGACTCCGGAAGCGGCAACTGTCACAGCGCCGGCACGAGCGACACCCAGCCCCCGACCGCCCCGACCAACGTCACCGCTGTGGCGACCAGCGCCAGCCAGGTCAACCTGTCCTGGACCGCCAGCAGCGACGACGTGGGCGTGAAGGCATATCGCATCTACCGTGGCGCCAATGGGTCGACGCCTACCGAGCTGGTCACCACAACCACCAACGCGACGACGTACGTCGACACGACGGTGGCGGCGGGGACGCCGTACACCTATCAGGTGGCCGCCCTCGATGCAGCCGGCAACGTCTCGCCGCTCTCCGCTCCGGCGAGCGTCACCACGCCGAACAACGCGGATACCACACCGCCCAGCGCCCCTACTGGCCTCGCGGCCGAAGAGGTGTCCAGCACCGAGATCGACCTGGGCTGGACTGCCAGCAGCGACTCCGGCACGGGTGTGAGCGGCTACCGGGTCTACCGCAAGGCGTCGTCCGAGTCGGCATTCACTCTGCTGGCCACCACCGTAGGCAACGGCCCCGGCCAGACCAGCTACGCCGACACGACCGTGCGGGCCAGCACGACCTACCAGTACTACGTGACCGCCTACGACGGTGCGAACAACGAGTCGGCACCCTCGGCCACTGTCACCTCCACCACGCCCGCCGGAGGGTCCACGTCGTCGTTCACGTTCACGGCAACCGGCGATGCGACCATCGTTGCCGCCTCCCCCAGCGCGAACGCCGGTACGTCGACCTCGCTGACCGCCGACAACAGCCCGGTCACCGACTTCTTGCTGAAGTTCCAAGTCGCCACCACCGGCTGCGACAGCCTGTCGAGCGCCACCTTGCGCCTGACCAGCAACAACGGCTCGAGCACGGGTGGCGACTTCTACACCACGGGTCCCAACTGGTCGGAGAGCACGGTGACCTGGGGCAACGCCCCGACCCGAGGGACCTTGGTCAACTCCCTGGGCGCCGTCACCTCGGGTGCGGTCGCCAACCTGGAGGTCACCACAGGGGTCACCACGCTCAACGGCGAGGTCGACTTCCGGGTCGGATCCGGGAACAGCGACGCCGCGGGCTACCGTTCGCGGGAGTCGACCACTGCAGCCAGCCGGCCCCAGCTGACCGTGGTCTGCGCCACGTCGGCGCCCGCACCGGACACAATGGCGCCGACCGCACCAGGCAACCTCTCCGCCGTCGCCGTCAGCAGTGGCGAGATCGACCTGGCATGGACCGCCAGCTCTGACAACCTCGGGGTCACCGGGTACGACGTCTACCGTGACGGCGCCAAGGTCGGCACCGTCGCCGAGACATCGCAGAGCTACAGGGACACGACGGTGGCCGCCGGCACGACCTACACCTACACGGTCCGAGCGCGCGATGCGGCAGGCAACGTCTCAGCCCCGTCAGCCCCGGCCAGCGCGACCACGCCGGCCGGAGGCGGCGGGTCACCGCAGACGTTCACGTTCACGGCGAATGCCGACGCGACCATCGTCGCCGCCTCCCCCACCGCCAACGCCGGTACGTCGACCTCGTTGACCGCCGACAACAGTCCGGTCAGTGACTTCCTGCTCAGGTTTGCCGTGGCCACCCCGGGCTGCCAGACCCTGTCCAGCGCCACGCTGCGGTTGAGCACGAACAACGGGTCCGCAACAGGTGGTGACTTCTATACGACGAGCACCGGCTGGTCGGAGAGCACCGTCACCTGGGGCAACGCACCGGCCCGGGGCACGTTGCTCACCTCTGCGGGGCCGGTCACTTCCGGGACGGTTGCCAGCGTCAACGTCACCGCGGGAGTGTCCTTGGCTAGCGGCGAGGTCAACCTGCGGGTCGGCTCCCCGAGCAGCGATGCCGCGGGATATCGGTCTCGGGAGTCGTCCACCGCAGCC
>DATCXL010000872.1:0-3090 GCA_036565825.1 Mycobacteriales bacterium | reverse complement strand
GAGGACACCAGCGGTAACACCGCCTGTCCGCAGCGGCATGTTTGGCCGGCGCTCCACGGGTATCACCCCCGCATCGTTCGGGAGCGGCCGATGACGTCGACGTGGGCGTGGAGAGAAGGGGTGATGTCGCGGATCTCTCCTGACACAGCGCCGGACAGCCCGCTGGCAGGGCCATCCGCCCCTCGCCGCAGCCGGTTGGGCACCCGCGGCATCCTTGGCTTCCAGGTCATCTTCGTCATTTTCGTCATCTTGGGCACCCACCACCCGCGGGCCAGCCCGTGACGCCGCGAATCAGCGTCGTGGTCGCGACGCGCGATCGCCGTGCGCTGCTGGCCCGCACGTTGGGCGAGTTGTCCGCACTGCCCGAGCGACCAGAAGTGATCGTGGTCGACAACGCCTCGACCGACGGCACCGCGCAGATGGTCGAGCACGCCTTCCCCGACGTGGCGCTGATCCGGCTGCCCCGTAACATCGCCGCGGCCGCCCGCAACCTGGGAGTTCGGCGGGCCGCCGCGGACTATGTGGCGTTCAGCGACGACGACTCGTGGTGGGCGCCCGGAGCGTTGGGTCGGGCCGCGGACCTGTTCGATCGGCACGCCCGCCTCGGCGCGGTCGCGGCCCGCACGCTGGTCGGACCACACGGCGCGGTGGACCCGGTTTCCCGCGAACTGGCAGACAGTCCCCTTCCGCGGGCGTGGGACCTGCCGGGCCCTTCCGTGCTGGGCTTCCTGGCCTGCTCGACGGTGGTGCGGAAGAGCGCGTTCCTCGCCGCGGGCGGTTTTGATCCCGTGCTGTTCCTGGGCGGGGAGGAGACCCTGCTCGCCTATGACCTCACCGTCGCCGGCTGGGGCGTTGTGTACGCGCATGACCTCGTCGCACGGCACTTTCCCGCGCCTCGGCGGGACACCACCGGTCGGGAGGTCACCCAGCGGCGCAACGACGTGCTCACCTGCTGGATGCGCCGGCCACTGGGCAGGGCACTGGCCCGGTCCTGGTCGCTGACGTGTTCGGCCCGCCACGACCGGATAGCGCGCCGGGCGTTCGTCCAGTTGGCGATCACCCTTCCCCGGGCCCTGGCCCGGCGGCGTCGGGTTCCTTGGGAGGTCGAGGCACAGATCAGGATGCTGGAGGACGGGGCGACCCTCTGATGTCTCCGTCACGCCCACGCACCGGCCCTGCGGGACACCCCGACGGCCGGACCGGCGTTGTGGTCATCACATTCAACCGTCGCGCCGAACTGCGCTCGACGCTGCGGCGGCTGACCCGACTCGCCGAACGGCCGCCGGTTGTCGTCGTGGACAACGCCTCCACCGACGGCACCGCCGAGGATGTGGCCGCGAGT
This sequence comes from Mycobacteriales bacterium, assembly GCA_036565825.1. Taxonomy (GTDB): domain Bacteria; phylum Actinomycetota; class Actinomycetes; order Mycobacteriales; family DASULA01; genus DASULA01. The sequence goes on along the minus strand of DATCXL010000872.1, from coordinate 1,748 downwards.
TTCCCCCAGGTGCGGTTGGTTCGGGCCCGGCAGAACCTCGGCGCGGTGGGCCGCAACATCGGTGTCCGGTACCTGTCGACGCCCTACGTCGCGTTCTGTGATGACGACTGTTGGTGGGATTCCGGCGCGTTGCGGCACGCCGCGGACCTGCTGGACGCCTGGCCCGCGCTTGCCACCGTCACCGGCCGTATCGTGGTGGAGCCTGGCGGGCACACCGACCCGATCGTGGCCGAACTGCGCGACTCACCGCTACCCCGGCCGCCCTGGCTACCCGGTCCGGCACTGGGCAGCATCCTGGCCGGCGCCAGCGTGGTACGGCAGGCAGCTTTTCGCGAGGTGGGCGGATTCTCCGCACGGATGTGGCTCGGCGGCGAGGAGGAACTGCTCTCCGCCGACCTGGCCGCGCTGGGTTGGTGGATGTGTTACGTCGATGACGTCATCGTCCACCACCGGCCCTCCACCGCCCGGGACGCCCGGTTTCGACGCCGACTGGGCATCCGCAACACGCTGTGGTTCGCCTGGCTGCGTAGGCCCGTTCCTGCCGCGATCCGGCGAACCCTCACCCTGGCCCGCGCGGTGCCTCGGGATGCCACGTCGCTGGCGGCGTTCGCCGACGCGGTTGCCGGCCTGCCGTGGGTGCTGCGCGAGCGACGGGTACTGCCCCACCGGGTGGAGGCCAACCTACGCCTGCTCGAACGTCCGCAGCGGGACTCCGTCGCCCGCCGCTACGTCGGCTGACGCCACCGGCGGGACGCGTGCGCCGGCAGCGGCGGTCCTAACGTTGGTAGACGCCGACCACGGTTCCGCTGGCGATCTGCCGATCCTCGATGGCGGCACGTACCGCGTTGGCATCGCCGTCGACCGAGCCGACGGGCTCACCCAGCGCAAAGACCCGGAAGAAATACCGATGCACCGGGTCACCGATCGGCGGCTGTGGACCACCCCAGCCGGGCTCACCGAAACCGTTCGGATGCTCCTGGCCGCCGGCCGGCACGGCACCTTCGTCCACGCCCGGGGTCTGCGGGTCGATGCCGGTCACCAACCAGTGGATGAACGTCCCCGTCGGCGCGTCGGGGTCCTCGCAGACCAGGGCGAGTTCGACCGCGTCGTCGGGCACACCCGACCACACCAGCGGCGGGGAGGTGTTCTCCGCCTCCCTGGCATGCCGCCGCGGGATCGTGTCGTGGTCACTGAACGATGAACTACGCAACTCGATACCGGCCATTGGTTGGCCCTACCCGGTCGCGGCGACCCTATGCGCCGGATTCGCCCGCGGCTTCCATCGGAGATCAAAGCTCCTTGTGACGAGAGGTGGGCGAGGGACCGCCGTCGCCCGGGTAGGTCACCGGGGATGGGCGGATGGGTCCCGCCGGAGGGTGTCGCGATCGGATGGCTGAAGGTCGAGTCGGTGCCGGACCGTGGCGGCGTCCGGGTCGCCGAGTTTCTCGAATATCGTCAGGGCGTCCCGCCAGTGGGCGTGGGCGTCGACGGTTCGGCCGGTCTCGTACAGGACGTCGCCGAGACTTCGTAGCGTGGTCGCCTCACCCCAGTCGTCGGCGATGCTGCGTCGGATCACCAGCGCCTGCTCAAGGCAGGCGATCGCGTCGTTGACGCGGCGCAGCGTCCGGTAGAGGTCGCCGAGGCTGTGCAGGGTGATGCCCTCGCCGTGCGGGTCGGCCAGGTCACGCCAGACGGCAAGGGCGGTGTCGAGGTGCCCAAGTGCGTCGTCGAACCTGTCGAGCCGCTGG
>DATCXL010000858.1:0-2600 GCA_036565825.1 Mycobacteriales bacterium | reverse complement strand
GCACTGCGTGGAGCCCGTGCCTCGGCCGCACTGGACGGGGCCGACCTGCCGTTGGATGCGGTTCGCTCGGGAACGTCCGACCCGGTGTTGCAGGGTGCGCTGCGGGTTGGTGCGGGCATCGGTTCGCTGGTTGGCACCTGGGAGCGGGCGCCGGCCCAGGTGCTGGCCCGTCTGCACGTGCTGGCCGCGGCCGGGCGGGAGTCCGAGGAGAGCCTGGGTCGACCCACCGGTGGCGTTGGCACGATCGCCCGGCTGGGTGCGCTGACCGAGTTGGTGGCCACCGGTACCGCGGCTCCGGCCGTCGTGCTGGCTGCGGTCGTGCACGGGGAGTTGTTGGCGCTGGCGCCGTTCCGGGTCGGTGGTGGGCTGGTCGCCCGAGCCGCGGTGCGACTGACCGTCGCGGCCCGTGGACTGGACCGCCGACTTGTGTCGGTTCCCGAGGTCGGGCACGTCGAACTGCGCGAGGAGTACGGCGTCGCGCTGTCCGACTACGCCTCGGGTCGGCCTGAGGGAGTGGCTCGGTGGCTGTGCCACTGCTGCGCGGCGGTCGCGCTCGGAGCACGCGAGGGGCTGGCGATCTGCCAGGCGATTTCACGCTGATGGCGCCAGATGCGGTCTCTACCGCTACCGGCGGTGGTGGGGCGGCACCGAAGTTGGCCGGAAGTGATCGTCTGGTTACCCGCCGATGACATCCAGTGAGACATCGCCTACGCCCAACAGCCGTTGGTCGGGCATGATGCGTGGGTGGCCACTGTCCTCGTGCCCGGAACCCTCCGTCGCAGCAGCGCGGCACCGTCCGCCGCGGCACTTCGAGACGTTTTCCTACTCGACTCCGACTGGACGTTTCTGAACCACGGCTCGTTCGGAGCCTGCCCACGGCCGGTCTTCGAGGCCTACCAGCGACTGCAACTGGAGCTGGAACGGCAGCCGGTCGAGTTTCTGGAACGGGAGTACGGGCAACGCATCGACGCCGCCCGCGCCAGGCTCGCCGACTATCTGGGCGCCGACCTGGCCGGGCTGGTGTTCGTACAGAACACCACCGCCGGGGTGAACGCGGTGGCCCGCTCGTTGGAACTCGGTCCGGGCGACGAGGTGCTGACCACCAACCACGAGTACGGCGCCTGCCTGCTGGCCTGGCAGGCGGTGTGCGCGGCCCGGGGGGCGAGCCTGGTCGTCGCCGAACTGCCCGACCCGCTGGTCGACGCGGCCTCGGTGGTGGCCGCGCTGGAGTCTGCGGCGACCCGGCGCACCCGTGCGGTGTTCGTCTCGCACCTGGCGTCGATGACCGCCGCGGTGCTACCGGTGGCGGCCATCTGCCGGTGGGCCCGCGAACACGGGGCGGTGTCGGTGGTCGACGGCGCGCACGTGCCCGGCCAACTCGACCTCGACGTACACGAGGTGGGCGCCGACGCCTATGTGGGCAACTGTCACAAGTGGCTGTGCGCGCCGAAGGGTTCGGCGTTCCTGTGGGTGGCCCAGTGGTTGCGCGAGCGGGTTGAGCCGGTGATCGTGTCCTGGGGCTGCGAACAGGGGTCGCCGTTCGCGGACCGGTACTCCTGGGGTGGCACGCACGACCCGGCCGCGTCGCTGGCGGTACCGACCGCGATCGCCTTCCAGGCGCGCCTGCGCTGGGACGACGTGCGGGCCCGTGGGCACGCCCTGGCCGAGCGGTTCCAGGCGGCCCTGATCGAGCGGAACGGCATGCGACCCCTCTACGCCTCACCGGAGTGGCACGGGCAGATGATCAGCGTGCCGGTGCCCTGGCCGGCGCAGGAGGCCAGCGAACTCCAGCGGCGGCTGCGGGAGAACGCCCGGATCGAGGTACCGGTGATCGCCTGGCAGGGTCGTACCCTGGTGCGCCCGTCGTTCCAGGGTTACAACGACGCGCGCGACCTGGGTCAACTGGTCGAGGCACTCGACGAGATCACCTGACCACCCGCGCTCGACCGGGTTCCCGGAGCGGTCCGGCTCCGGCGTGCTTCGTTGGTCCGTGTCTGCCCTGAATTATCGGATAGGCCGTCTGGGTGTACCCGGTTCCGACCACGGTGCTCCCACCGTGCGGGCCGGTGTGACGTAACAAACGGCCGAACGCCAGCAGGCTGCGCCGGTGTCGGCGGCTTTTCTCGGCGGACAGGTGCTGCTGGAACCACCCATATCGGCGGAACAGATAACTATGACGCCCAAACTCCGGTGGGTTGATCACCCGTCCTGTGCAATTTTCTCCGTCCGTTTCGCGTAGTGCGACAGAGGGTCCGTATGCTTGGGGTGCGCGAGGTTCACTCCTCGCACGATGAGCCCGGCCCAACCCCCCGGAGCCGGGTTCCGATGGCCCCCGCCACCCCCCAGGCGGGGGCCGTCCTATCACGGGACCGTGCCCGGGACCGAGTTTGTCCACAGGGCCGTCCCGTTGTCCACAGATCGGTTCTCGACCGCTGACGTCAGCGCGGCGGTCGGGTTTTGTGGGTGCCAGTCATCCACCTCGTCCCGGCGTCGACGTGCCGCGGGCGACCGACTGTGGGAGGTCCACCATGACCGTTGCGCGCCGTCCCCTGCTTGTCACGGCCGACGCCGGGATACGCGATGACGTGGTGCGACTGGCC
>DATCXL010000854.1:0-12465 GCA_036565825.1 Mycobacteriales bacterium | reverse complement strand
TCGGCGAGCCACTCCGAAAAGAGTACGGCCGACCGTACTTCGAGGCCTCGGAAAAAGCAGAAGAACGCGTGGTCGGGAAATACCGGCCAGGCATAGTCGAGAGGAATGACCATGCGAACCAGAATTGCTGCCCCGCTGTTGGCGGCCGCCGTGATTGCGGTATCACTCGCCGGAACCACCACGGACGCTTTGGCCCAGCCGGGTACGACCACTGCGTCGTCGTCGGCCACCGCCGCGTCGTCGGCCCGGTCGGCAACCCAGTCCGACCGCTACGACCAGCGCCACCACCGGTCGCGACACCACCACCCTCGGCGGCACCACCACCAGCCGCCGCGCCATTACCGGTAGCCCGGCCACCACCCACATGGTGCGTCACCGGTCGGTCAGCCACCACAACCAGTACCGACCCTGACCACCCGACGGTGTCCGTCCACGTTGACCGTGGGCGGACACCGTCGAGCCGTACGGGGACGCACCCTGGGGCAGCCCCGACGCGGAGTTGATGCGCATGATCCAGGTCACCCCACGCCGGCATGGTCGGCTCGGGGCCTGACCCGACGAGTCGACGCCTACGTCCCGACCACGCGGAGCAGGCCCTCCTGCACGACGGTGGCGACGTGCCGGCCGTCGCGGGTCCAGAACCGTCCCTCGGCCAGGCCCCGACCACCGGACGCCGACGGGCTGCGCGACTCGTACAACAGCCACTCGTCGGCCCGGAACGGTCGGTGGAACCACATCGCGTGGTCGAGGCTGGCGCCGGCGATGTCCTGTCCCCAGGCCATCCCGTGTCCAACCATCACCGAGTCCAACAGCGACATGTCGCTGGCGTAGGTGAGCGCGCACACGTGCAGCAGTGGGTCGTCGGGCAGCCTGCCGTCCGTGCGCAGCCACATCCGGGACAGCGGTTCGCGGGGGCCGTCGGCACGCTGTTCCCACGGTGGAGCGTCGACGTAGCGCAGGTCGATCGGCCGTGGCAGTCGGGCGAAGGGCCCCAACGTGTGGGCGTATGCGGCGTACCGCTGTGGCAGCGTGGCCAGCCCCTCCGGATCGGGTACCGAGGGCATCGGGGACTGGTGGTCTATACCCTCCTCGGCCCGGTGGAAGGACGCGGACAGGCTGAAGATGGCCAGACCGTGCTGGATGGCCACCACCCGCCGACTGGTGAACGACCGGCCGTCGCGGATCCGGTCCACCGAGTACACCAGAGGCACCGAGGGGTCACCCGGGCGCAGGAAGTAGGCGTGCAACGAGTGCACCCGCCGCTCCACCGGCACGGTACGTCCGGCCGCGACCAGCGCCTGGCCGGCCACCTGACCGCCGAACACCCGCTGTAACGCGACCTTCGGACTGGTGCCACGGAAGATGTCGACCTCGATCGTCTCCAGGTCGAGTAGCCTGACCAACTGGTCGAGCACGGGTTGGCCGGCCTCGGCCGGCTCTTCGGGCGCCGCCTCGGGCACCTGCTCAGGCGCCTGCTCAGTCATCGGCCGCCCCTCGGTCATCGTGGTAGGGCGGCAGCGGGTCGCCGAGCCGCCACACCCGCATCGCGTTGGTCGAACCCGGCACCCCGGGTGGACTGCCGGCCACGATCACCACATGGTCGCCGGTACCGAGCAGACCGAGGGACAGCATCACCTCCTGTACCTGGCGCACCATCTCGTCGGTGTTGCGTACCGGGGGCATCAGGAACGTACGTACTCCCCAGGTCAGCGCCAACTGTCGGCGCACCGACACCTCGGGGGTGAAGGCCAACAACGGCAACCGAGACCGGAACCGGGCCAGCCGCCGTACCGTGTCACCGCTCTGGGTGAAGCAGACCAGGGCCCCGGCGCCGAGTACCTCGCCAACATCCCTGGCCGCCGCGGAGATGGCACCGCCCTTGGTGTGCGGCCGGTGCCGCAGCGTCGGTACCTCGAACGGTCCGGTGTCGACCGTCTCGACGATGCGCACCATGGTCCGCACGGCCTCCACCGGGTAGCGGCCCACGCTGGTCTCACCCGACAGCATCACCGCGTCGGCGCCGTCGAGGACCGCGTTGGCCACGTCGGAGGCCTCGGCCCTGGTGGGCCTGGCGTTGTCCATCATCGAGTCGAGCATCTGGGTGGCCACGATGCAGGGCTTGGCGACCTCCCGGCACATGCCGACCGCGCGCTTCTGCACGATGGGAACCTGCTCCAGTGGCATCTCCACGCCCAGATCGCCCCGCGCGACCATCAGGCCGTCGAAGGCCTCGATGATCTCGTCGAGTTCGTCGACCGCCTCGGGCCGCTCCACCTTGGCGATCACCGGGACCCGCCGTCCGACGAAGTCCATCACCCGATGTGCCGACTCGACGTCACGGGCCGACCGGACGAACGACAGTGCCACCAGGTCGACTCCCATCGACAGCGCGAACCTCAGGTCCTCCTCGTCCTTGTCCGACAGCACCGGCACACTCAACCGCACGCCGGGCACACTCAGACCCTTGTGGTCGCTGACCTGACCGCCCTCGCACACCACGCAGCACACGTCGCGGCCCTGTACGTCGCGCACCTCGAGCACCAGCCGACCGTCGTCGACCAGCAACCGGTCCCCCGGGCCGACGTCCTGGGGCAACTCCTGGTAGGTGGTGCCAACCCGGTCGGCGTTGCCCAGCACCTTCTCGGTGGTGACCACCACCGGCCGACCGACCTCCCAGTCGGCCGACCCGCCGGCGAAACTCCCGAGCCGGATCTTCGGACCCTGTAGGTCGGCCAGGACGCCCACCGCGTGCCCGGTTTCCTCGGCCGCGTGGCGGACCATCTGGTATGCCTCGGCGTGGTCGGCACGGGTGCCGTGACTGAAGTTCAGCCGCGCCACATCCATACCCGCCCGTACGAGTGCGCCGATCCGCTCCGGCGTGGCGGTGGCCGGGCCGATGGTGCACACGATCTTGGTACGGCGGCGGGACATGGCACGGAGCCTACGTCCCGCGCCCGCCTCACCCTCGGCCGGTCGCCGCCCGTGTGTGTGGTTGCCGTTCAGCGCAGGGCCACCGTGTTCGGTCCGACCGGCGCGGGCAGGTTGGTGCCGTCGCGGTCGGACAGCCGCGCGTCCACCGCGGCCGCGGCCGAGCGCCCCTCGGCGATCGCCCACACGATCAACGACTGCCCGCGGCCCATGTCCCCGGCCACGAACACCCCCGGAACACTGGTCCGCCACTGGCTGTCCCGCAGCACGTTGCCCCGCGTGTCGAACTCGACGCCGAGTTGGTCGAGCAGGCCCGAACGCGCCGGTCCGACGAACCCCATGGCCAACAACACCAACTCGCAGGGCAACTCCCGCTCGCTGCCCGGCACCGGTTCGAATCGCCCGTCCGACACCACCACGTCGGTCAACACCAGTCCCGCGACCCGACCGGCCGCGTCGCCGGTGAACCGGTCGGTGCTGACCGAGAACACCCGCTGGCCGCCCTCCTCGTGTGCGCTGGACACCCGGTAGACCATCGGGTAGGTCGGCCAGGGCATCCGGTCCCCGCGCGACTCCGGCGGGCGGGACATGATCTCCAGTTGGTGTACCGAGACCGCACCCTGCCGGTGCGCGGTGCCCAGGCAGTCCGCGCCGGTATCCCCACCTCCGATGATCACCACCCGTCGGCCCGCCGCAGACACAGTTGATTCGACCAGATCGCCGTGCTGAACCCGGTTCGCCGGAGTGAGGTACTCCATTGCGAAATGCACACCGGCCAGCTCGCGGCCGGGCACCGACAGGTCGCGTGGCACGGTGCAACCACCGGCCAGCAGCACCGCGTCGTTACCGGCCCGTAGTTCCTCGGCGCTGATGTCGACGCCGGCCTCGCAGTTGGTGACGAACCTGGTCCCCTCAGCGCGCATCTGCGCCAGCCGCCGGTCCAGGTGACGCTTCTCCAGTTTGAACTCGGGAATGCCGTAACGGAGCAGACCGCCGGGCCGGTCGGCCCGCTCGTAGACGGTCACCTCGTGCCCGGCTCGGGTGAGCTGCTGGGCGGCGGCCAGGCCGGCCGGGCCAGAGCCGACCACCGCGATCCGCCGGCCGGTGCGCCGGGCCGGGATCTGGGGAACCACCCAACCCTCCGCCCAGGCCCGGTCGATGATCTCCACCTCGATCTGTTTGATGGTGACCGGATCGGAGTTGATGCCCAGCACGCAGGCGGTCTCACACGGTGCCGGGCAGATCCGGCCGGTGAACTCGGGAAAGTTGTTGGTGGCGTGCAACCGCTCGGCGGCGGCACGCCAGTCATCCCGACGGACCAGGTCGTTCCACTCCGGGATGAGATTGCCCAGCGGGCACCCGTTGTGGCAGAACGGAACGCCACAGTCCATGCAGCGGCTGGCCTGCGCGCTCACCTTCTTCGCGTCGAAGCTCTGCTTGCCCTCGTAGACCTCGCGCCAGTCCTGGATACGCACCGGAACCGGCCGGCGCGGTGGCAGTTCACGGCGATGCCTGAGAAATCCGGTCGGGTCAGCCACGTGCCGCCTCCATGATCGCTTCGCTCACGTCCCGGCCGTCCTGCTCGGCCCGCCTGGTCGCCTCCAGCACCCGCCGGTAGTCGCGGGGCATGATCCTGCTGAACTCGCCGACCCGGCGGTCCCAGTCCTCCAGTAGCTCCTCGGCCACCGCCGACCCGGTCTCCAGCAGATGCCGGCGCACGGTCTCGCGCAGCCAGCGCACGTCGGTTTCGGGTAGTTCCTCCACGTCCACCAGGTCGCCGTTGACCCGCAACGGGTTGAGGTCCAACACGTAGGCGACACCACCGGACATGCCTGCGGCGAGGTTGCGCCCGGTCGGCCCGAGGATCACCACCCTGCCGCCGGTCATGTACTCGCAGGCGTGGTCGCCGACTCCCTCCACCACCGCGGTGGCACCGGAGTTGCGCACACAGAACCGCTCCCCCACCGCGCCACGCAGGTAGAGCTCACCGCCGGTCGCGCCGTAGCCGATCACGTTGCCGGCCAGCACGTTGCGCTGTGCCGCGAAAGGCGCCCTCTCATCCGGACGTGCGATGATCCGACCACCGGACAGGCCCTTGCCCAGATAGTCGTTGGCGTCGCCGTAGAGACGCAGCGTGATCCCGCTGGGCAGAAACGCTCCCAACGACTGGCCGGCCGATCCCCGCAGGGTCACCTCGATGGTGTCGTCGGGCAGCCCCACCCCGCCGAAGCGAGCGGTGAGCCGTGAACCGAGCATGGTGCCGACCGTACGGTTGACGTTACGCACCGGTAGGTCGAGTTTGACCGGTGTGCCGTCGAGTAGTGCCCCCTCGCACAGCGCGATCAGGGTGTTGTCCAGCGCCCGGTCCAGACCGTGGTCCTGGGCCACCACCTGGTGCCTGGCCGCACCCTCGGGTAGTTCGGGCATCTCCAGCAACGGAGTGAGATCCAGTCCCGCGGCCTTCCAGTGCGCCACCGCCCCACGGATGTCGAGCAGTTCGGCGTGGCCCACCGCCTCCTCCAGGCTGCGGAAGCCCAGCGCGGCCAGGTGCTCGCGCACCTCCTCGGCAAGGAACTCGAAGAAGTTGACCACGAACTCCGGCCTGCCGGAGAACCGGGCGCGCAGCTCCGGGTTCTGGGTGGCCACTCCGACCGGGCAGGTGTCCAGGTGACACACCCGCATCATCACGCAGCCAGCCACCACCAGCGGGGCGGTGGCGAAACCAAACTCCTCGGCGCCGAGCAGGGCGGCGACCACCACGTCCCGGCCGGTCTTGAGCTGGCCGTCACACTGCACCACGATCCGGTCGCGTAGACCGTTGTGCAGCAGCGTCTGCTGGGTCTCGGCCAGCCCCAGCTCCCACGGCGCACCGGCGTGCTTGAGGCTGGTCAGCGGGGACGCACCGGTGCCACCGTCGTGGCCGGAGATCAGCACCACGTCGGCGTGTGCCTTGGCCACCCCGGCGGCCACCGTGCCCACCCCGACCTCGGCGACGAGCTTGACGTGTATCCGTGCCCTGGAGTTGGCGTTCTTCAGGTCGTGGATGAGCTGGGCCAGGTCCTCGATGGAATAGATGTCGTGATGCGGTGGCGGTGAGATGAGACCGACCCCCGGAGTTGAGTGCCGTGTCCTGGCGATCCACGGATAGACCTTGTGGGCTGGTAGTTGACCGCCCTCACCCGGCTTGGCGCCCTGGGCCATCTTGATCTGTAGGTCGTCGGCGTTGACCAGGTACTCGCTGGTCACCCCGAACCGTCCACTGGCGACCTGTTTGATCGCGCTGCGGCGTAGGTCACCGTTGGCGTCGGGGATGAACCGGTCGGCATCCTCACCGCCCTCGCCGGTGTTGGACTTCGCCCCGAGCCGATTCATCGCGATCGCCAGGGTCTGGTGCGCCTCGGCCGAGATGGAACCGTAGGACATCGCACCGGTGCAGAACCTGCGCACGATGGAGCTGACCGGTTCGACCTCCTCAACCGGTATCGGTGGCCGCACCCCCCGACGTAGCTCGAACAGGCCGCGCAGGGTCGCGGCCCGGCGGGACAACTCGTCCACAGTGGAGGTATACCGCTTGAAGATCTCGTACTGCCGTACCCGGGTGGAGTGCTGGAGCAGGAACACCGTCTCCGGGTTGAACAGATGTACCTCCCCCTCCCGCCGCCACTGGTACTGCCCGCCCACATCCAGGGCGCGATGTGCCCGGTCGGTCGGGTTGCCCGGGTGGGCCAGTCGATGTCGGGACAGCACCTCGCCGGCCAGTACCGACAGACCGACTCCCTCGATCCGACTGGTCGTGCCGGTGAAGTACTCCGCCACGACACCGTCGGCCAGGCCCAGTACCTCGAAGACCTGCGCGCCGGTGTAGGAGGCGACCGTGCTGATGCCCATCTTGGACATCACCTTGAGGACACCCTTGCCCAGTGCCCGGATGTAGTTGCGTTCGGCCTGGTCGGGCGTGACACCGGTGACCACTCCGGTGCGGACCAGGTCCCGCACGGTGTCGTAGGCCAGGTACGGGTTGACCGCCGCGGCGCCGTAACCGAGCAGCAGTGCGACGTGGTGTACCTCGCGGCAGTCCGCGGACTCGACAACCAGACCGACCCTGGTGCGGGTCTTCTCCCGGACCAGGTGGTGGTGCACGGCCGCGGTGGCCAGCAGCGAGGGAATCGCCGCCCGGTTCTGGTCGGTGCCCCGGTCGGAGAGCACCAGTATCCGGGCCCCGGCTGCGATCGCCCGGGACGCCTCGGCGCGCACCCGGTCCAGTGCCTGCCGCAGCGACTCACCCAACGCCTGATCGGACGTCGGGTCCGCCGGGTGTGTCACACCGACCCCTGCGGGTACGTCGAACAGGCAGGGAATGGTCACCGAGGCGAACTCGGGCAGGTCACCGTCATCGTCGAGATGCGAGATCCTGGCCAGTTCGGCGTTGTCGAGCACCGGATAGGGCAGCACGATCTGTCGACAGGACGCCGGGGTGGGTTCCAGCAGGTTGCCCTCCGGCCCGATCGTGGTGCCGAGCGAGGTGACCAGTTCCTCCCTGATCGCGTCCAGTGGTGGGTTGGTCACCTGGGCGAACAGTTGGCTGAAGTAGTCGTATAGCAACCGCGGTCGTTCCGACAGCACGGCAACCGGAGTGTCGCTGCCCATCGACCCGATCGGTTCGACCCCGGCGGCGGCCATCGGCGCGAGGATGACCCGCAGTTCCTCCTCGGAGTAGCCGAAGACTCGCTGCTGGTACGACAGCGACTCCCCGTCCGACCTCGGCGCCGACGGCTCGCGGTGAGGCAGGTCGGTCAGGTTCACCAGGCCGGTGGACAACCACTCGCCATAGGGGTGCTGGTCGGCCAACTCGGCCTTGATCTCGTCGTCGTCGACGATCCGGCCCCGCGATGTGTCGACCAGGAACATCCGGCCCGGCTGCAACCTGCCCTTGGCCACCACCCGGTCCGCCGGGATGTCCAGCACCCCGACCTCGCTGGCAAGCACCACCAGATCCTCGTCGGTGCGCCACCACCGGGATGGCCGCAGCCCGTTGCGGTCGAGGACCGCACCGACGACGGTGCCGTCGGTGAAGGTGACGCAGGCCGGGCCGTCCCAGGGCTCCATCAGGGTCGCGTGGTACTGGTAGAACGCCCGGCGCGCCGGATCCATCTCGGCATGCTTCTCCCACGCCTCGGGGATCATCATCAGCACCGCGTGCGGCAACGACCGGCCGGCCAGGTGCAACAGTTCGAGCACCTCGTCGAAGGACGCCGAGTCACTGGCCTGCGAGGTGCACACCGGAAACAGTCGGTCCAGGCCGTCGCCGCCCGGCGCGGCCAGCGCCTCACAGGACAGCATCGCCTCTCGGGCGCGCATCCAGTTGCGGTTGCCGCGCACCGTGTTGATCTCGCCGTTGTGCGCGATGAACCGGTAGGGATGCGCCAGCGGCCAGGACGGGAACGTGTTCGTGCTGAACCTGCTGTGTACCAGTGCCAGCGCGGAGTCGAACGCCGGGTCGGTCAGGTCCGGGAAGAACGTGGCGAGCTGGTCGGTGGTCAACATTCCCTTGTAGACGATGGTCCGTCCGGACAGGGAGGGGAAGTAGACCCCCACGCCAGCCGCCACGGACTCTCGTTCCGACCGCCTGCGCACGCAGAAGGCCCTGCGTTCCAGCGACATACCACTGGCGCCGGTCAGGAAGAGCTGAGCGAACCTGGGCATCACCGACCTGGCGGTGGGCCCGACGGCGGTGGGGTCGACAGGCAGGTCCCGCCAACCCAGCACGGCCAGACCCTCCTCGGCCGCGATCCTCTCGACCAGCGCGACCGCCCTGCTCCGCCGGTCATCCTCAGCCGGCAGGAACGCGACGCCACATGCGTAGGTCGCCGCACCGTCAGACCCAGATCGGGGTAGTTCGAAGTCGACGACCGAACGCAGGAACGCGTCAGGCATCTGCACCAGGATCCCCGCCCCGTCGCCCGAACTGGGTTCACACCCGGCCGCGCCGCGGTGCTCCATGTTGTCCAGCGCGGCCAGTCCCTGTCGCACGATGCGGTGCGACCTGCGGCCGCGTGCGTCGACCACGAAGGCCACACCGCAGGCGTCGTGTTCGAGCAGCGGATCGTAGAGGCCATGAGGTCTGGGCATGGCAGAAAAGTCCATGGAACGCCTTCCCGTCGTCGGTGGTTTCGGTGAGAGACCAGGGACGACGTCGGCCCATGGCGCGTGCTCTCCAGATTACAGGGAAGCGGGACTGAATCACCCCTCCGGGTGGCCCCACCATCACGGACGGCAACCCCGACTGCGGTGACAGCAACACCCGGCACCACCGACTGTGGTGTTCGGTCGGACCTGATCGTCACCGGCGGAACCGGCTGTACGGGTCGGACCCGGACCGGCTGAACCGTCGATCACCCGATGGAGGCGGTAAGCATTCCGCAACATCACAAACACGGCGCGTGTACAGCGGGCAGAATCCCGGTATGACCGACGTGTTCCAGGCCGTTGCCGCGGGTGACACGGACGCTGTGAGCGACCTGCTGCGCTCAGACCGGAGTTGCGCGCAGGCTCGCAACGACGACGGAATCACCGTGGTGCTGTGGGCGCTCTACGTCGGGCAACCCGCGATGGCCAAGGTACTGGCCCACGCCAAGCGTGAGCTCGACGTGTTCGAGACGGCCGCGCTGGGTGAGACGGACCGGCTGGGCGCGTTGCTCGACATGGACATCCGGCTGGCATACTCCCGCAACGCCGACGGGTACACACCGTTGCATCTGGCCGCGTTCTTCGGTCGTCCGGCCGCCGCCCAGCGGCTGCTGACCGCTGGCGCGGACGTGGACGAGAAGGCGCAGAACTCCACCGCGGTGACACCGTTACACAGCGCCGTGACCGGGCGCCATCCCGAGGTGGTCCGGGTGTTACTTGACGCCGGCGCACAGGTCGACGTGCGCCAGCAGGGTGGCTGGACACCGCTGCACCGCGCGGCGCAGAACGCCGACGTGCACTCGATGGAACTGTTACTTGCCGCCGGAGCCGACGCCCGTGCGGTCAACGATTCCGGCCACACCCCGGTCGACCTTGCTGTCGGATCGACCCGGGATCATCTCCGCCGGGCCACCCCGCGCTGACCGGCCACCGGCCACGCTACCGGCGATCGCGGCGCCGGCGGCGCCGGCGGACCAGCAGCGCGACGAGGACCAGCGTGGCCAGCGACCGCGCCGCCCACCGCAGGGCCGGAGCACCGGATGGCTCCGGCCGATTCCCCGCGCTGTGGGCGAAAACTGCCACCGGCGAGGTGGCACGCCCGGGACCACCCGGACGACCAGAGCGGTCTGGGCGGCCAGCACCGGTGGCAGGCTCGGGTGCTGCGGGACGTTCGGGAGCTTCGGTCGGCTCGGCCGCCGACTCGACAACGCGTGTCGCATCATGATCAACATCCTGGTCGACCAGCAGTTCGGCCAGCCGGACGGCGAATCGGGCCAACAGCCTGGTCCCGACGCCGACCAGGACACCGTGACCAGCCGATTCAAGCCGGCCGGTCACGGTCAGGTCGGTGGTCACGGTGACCCGGGCACCGCCCTCCGAGTCGTGCAGCCGTGTGGTGATCGTGGCGTTGACGGTGCCGGTACCACGCGCCTGCCGCCCGGCAGCGGTGATGACCGCGCGGTGGTCCTGCTCATCCAGTTCGGCGAACCCGGCGGTTCCCAGATAGGTCACGGTGATCGATCCCGCCCTGACCCGCAACCTGCCCTCGAAGTCGCGACCGGTGACCGCGGTCAGGGTGGCGCCGGGTATGCACGACACGATCCGCTCGATGTCCAGGAGCACCGGCCACGCCTCGCTGGCGGGGATCGGAACGGTGAACTCGTGCTCAAGCAGCATGCCTCAGCCCTCCGACCTGCCCGGATCAACCCTCAATTCAGTATCGATATCCGACATCGTGTCATTGGAGCTTCCGGCAAGCCGGGCCAGGTCGGCGGGGGTGTCGATGTCGGTGGGATCTCCCACGTCGTCGCAGGGCACCGGCACCACCAGGTCCGGGTGGGCACGCAGCCAGTCCCGGGCGCCACGATCACCGGTCGCGCCGGCGGCCACCTCGGCGAACACCGGCCGGGCCAACAGCACGGGGTTACGCGGTCTGCCGGCATAGGTGGCCACCGCGGCCCGAGCCCCGGCCCGACCGGCCCGCACCAGCCGGGCGACCGCCTCGGCGCCGACCAGAGGCTGGTCGGCCAGGGCCACCACCACCGCGTCCACATCGGACGGTAGGGCCGCCAGCCCGGCCCGCAGCGAGGACCCCATACCGGTTGACCACAGCGGATTGCACACCGTGGCGGGCAGCGGGACGGTGTGCCGCACCAGGTCGGCGTGTGCACCCAGCACGACCAGCACCGGCGCGCAGCCACCCCGTCCGAGCGCGTCCAGCGCGTGTTCGAGCAGGGTGATCCCGTGCAGCCGCTTCAGGACCTTGGGGGCGCCGAACCGGCTGGCCTGACCGGCCGCCAGCACCAGACCCGCGACCTGCACCGGTCAGCCCACCGACCCCGCGGGCAACCCAGCCTGCTCGGGTGACCCCGCGGACTCCGGGTGGCCGTGGATCCCACCGCTGGTTTCCGACAGCGGGCGCCCGCTGCCCTTCCACCGCAACGAGATCAGTTCCGCGGCCACCGCGACCGCGGTCTCCTCAGGGGTCCGCGCACCCAGGTCGAGCCCGATCGGAGAACGCAATCGGGCCAGTTCGACTTCGGTCAACCCCGATTCCACCAGTCTGGCCAGCCGGTCGGTGTGGGTCTTGCGACTGCCCATCGCGCCGACATAGCCGGCCGGTGTGCGCAGTGCCACCTCCAGCAACGGCACGTCAAACTTCGGATCGTGGGTGAGTACACAGATGGCGGTGCGGGAATCCACCTCGGTACGGGCCAGGAACCGGTGCGGCCACTCCACCACGACCTCGTCGGCGTCGGGGAAACGTTTGGCGGTGGCGAAGACCGCACGGGCGTCACACACGGTCACCCGGTAGCCGAGGAACTTGCCGACCCGGGCCACCGCGGCGGCGAAGTCGATCGCACCAAAGACCAACAGCCTGGGCGGCGGCGCGAAGGACTCCACGAACACGCTGACCTCGTCACGACGCCGCTCCCCGCGTGGGCCGTAGTGCCGTTGGCCGGTCGAGCCCTGTTCCAGCATGCCGCGGGCGTCGTCGGTGACGGCCACGTCGAGTCCCTCGTTACCCAGGCTCCCGGCGACCCGATCGGGCCACACCGCGAGCCGGGCGCCGACCCGGCCGTCCCCAGAAACCAGGGTGGCCAACGCCACCGGCTGGCCGGCGTCGATGGTCTCCATCACCGGGCCAAGCTCGGGAGCCCGGTCCTGGTCGACGGCCTGCACGAACACGGTGACCATGCCCCCGCAGGTCAGTCCGACCGCGAACGCGTCGGAGTCGCTGTATCCGTAGGTGTGCAGTACCGGGTCGCCGCTCTGCACCACGTCGGTGGCCAGTTCGTAAACAGCACCCTCGACGCATCCGCCGGAGACGCTGCCCACCACCTCACCACC
>DATCXL010000848.1:0-3900 GCA_036565825.1 Mycobacteriales bacterium | reverse complement strand
CTCCTGGTACTCGGCGTGCCCCATCGGCGCCCGGTCCAGGTAGAGGTTCTTCGGGTAGATCGGCTGCTCGTAGAGCAACTGGTACAACTCGGTGCGCAGGTCCTTCATCCAGTTGTCCCACCGGGCCCGGGCCCGGTGGTCACGCATCGCCTCGATGTCGATGACGCCGGCCACGTAGGTGGAACCGGCCCCGTAGTCCTGTCGGCCGACGATGTTGCCGCGATAGTCGATCACGAACGAGCGCCCGCCGAACGTGTCGATCGGGGTGTCCTCCTCTGCGAACAGGTAGTAGGTGCCCATGTTCGGTGCCACCACGTACATGTTGTTGTCCAGCGCCCTGGCCCGACTCTGCAACTCGAAGATCCCGTTACCGGTGCCCGGGTGCGGGTAGGAGGCGCGGTACACAACCTCGGCGCCGTTGAGCGCCAACGCGCGGGCGTTCTCCGGGTAGGACCCCTCGTTGGCCATCATGATGCCCAGCCGGCCGATCTCGGTGTCCACCACCGGCCAGAACGCGTCCAGGTTGCGGCCGTACCTCTCCACCCACCAGTCGTACACGTCGTGCGGGCAGACCGAGTGTTCCACCGGGAACAGCGGCGAGACCTTGTAGTGCCGCAGGATCACCTCGCCACGGGGGTCCAGGATGAAACCGACGTTGAAGTACCGGTCCGGCAGGTCGGGGTGGCGGGCCTTGGCCTGGGCCATCACATAGGTGTCATACTCCCGGGCGATCACGCCGAGCGCCTCGGTCTCCTCTCCGGGGATGTCGATGGCGCACTCGCGGGCGAACGTGACGTGGTCCAAGTCGAGCACCTCGTCGTTGAATCCCTGTAACGCGCCCTCCGGTATGGCGATCAACCGCACCGGCAGGTCCAGTCCGGACAGCCAGGACGCCGCCCTGACCAGGTGGGTCAGATGGTCGAGGTTCACCCGGATGTCGGCGCGCCGCCGAATGCCCCGTACGGTGGGGACCAGTCCAACGGCGGTGTATGGCTTGATCACGTCTGCCTCCCGCGGACGCGCTACCCCCCGAGGGCCGCATTCCGGTCGCAGCGTGACCGGCACCCTACGCGAGGTGAGCGGCGACGGTGCGGTGGTTGACAAACCCGATCACGACGGCGGGAAGGTCTCGGTTACCGCATGTGTTGGCACGGTCATGACCCGGGTCCACGTTCTGCACGAGAATCCTGAATGGTTCCCGCCGTTGGCCGCGGCCTTCGACGCCGAGTCGGTGCCCTACACCGAATGGCTGCTCGACGGTGACGGTGCCCTCGACCTGGACGGCGAACCCCCCGAGGGGATCTTCTGGTCCCGGGCGAGCGCGTCGTCACACACCCGTGGCCACCCTTTCGCCAAGGATCACACCCGGGCGGTGCTGCGCTGGTTGGAAGGCCACGGACGGCGGGTGGTCGGTGGCAGTGGCGTGCTGGAACTGGAGATGAGCAAGGTCGCCCAACACGCCGCGCTGGCCGCGGCCGGACTGGACACCCCGCGCACCATCGCGGTGGTCGGGCGGCAGGGGTTGGCGGCGCGGGCCAGGCGACTGCCGGTGCCGTTCGTGGCCAAGCACAACCAGGGTGGCAAGGGGCTGGGGGTGCGGCGGTTCGACTCGTACGCGGCCTTCGACAGGTACGTGTCCGGCCCGGACTTCGAGCGACCGGTGGACGGGATAACCCTGCTACAGGAGTACGTCGAGCCGGCCGAGCCGTTCATCACCCGGGTCGAGATCGTCGGAGGGCGGTTCCTCTACGCGTTGGCCGCCTCCACCACCAACGGTTTCCAGTTGTGTCCGGCCGACGCTTGTGCGGTGGACGGGTCCTGTCCGGCCGACGGCGGCGGACTGTTCGAACTGCGCAAGGACTACGAACCTCCGCCGCTGCCCGCCTACCTCGACTTCGCCGCCCGGCACGGGATCGAGATCGCCGCGTTCGAGTACATCCAGACCGCCGAGGGCAGGCTGGTCACCTACGACGTGAACACCAACACCAACTACAACCCGGCGGTGGAAGCCCAGGCCGACCGGTCGGGCCCCGTCGAGATCGCCCGCTATCTGCGCACCCTGCTGGAGGCCTGACATGCGGTTCGGGTACTGGATGCCGGTGTTCGGCGGCTGGCTGCGCAACGTGCCCGACGAGGGCATGAGTGTCGACTGGTCCTACCTGGCCCCGCTGGCCCGACGGTCTGAGCGGCAGGGTTTCGAGCTCACCCTCATCGCCGAGTTGAACCTGAACGACATCAAGGGTCACCGGGCACCGGCGTTGGACGCCTGGACGTTGGCCCCGGCGCTGGCCGCGACCACCGACACGCTGGAACTGATGGTCGCGGTCCGACCGAACTACCACTCCCCCTCGCTGACCGCCAAGGCACTGTCCACACTGGATGTCATCGCGCCGGGGCGGGTCAGCCTGAACGTGGTCTCCTCATGGTGGAAGGACGAGGCCGCCCAGTACGGGGCGCCCTTCGACGTGCACGACGCGCGCTACGCCCGCACCGAGGAGTGGTTGACCGTGCTGCGCCGGCTGCTCACCGAGGACACCGTGACGCACCATGGGCCGCTGTACCACTTGGAGGGCGCGGTTCTGGAGCCCAAGCCGGCCGCACCACCGGTGGTGTACATGGGCGGTGAGTCGCCCCGGGCCAAGGAGGTGATCGCCGAACACGGCACCGCCTACGTGATGCACGGTGACCCGACCGAGGTGGTCGCGGCCAAGGTGACGGCCATGGAGCAGCGGCGGGCAGAACTGGGTCGCCCCCGGTTCCGGTACGGGCTCAGTGGATTCGTCATCTGCCGGGACACCGAGCAGCAGGCGCAGGCGGAGTTGGACCGGGTGCTGGACGTGCGCTCCTCACCCGAGGCGTACGCCTCGTACCAGGACTTCGTGTCCGGCTCGCAGTTGGAGTCACAGGTCTCGCTGCGGGAGTACAGCGTGTCCAACCGGGGCCTGCGCAGCGGGCTGGTCGGTACCCCCGACCAGATCATCGACCGGATTCGCGGCTACGAGCGGGCCGGTATCGACCTGATGTTGCTCCAGTTCTCCCCGCAGGCCGAGGAGATGGCCCGGTTCGGTGAACAGGTGATCGGGCCATACCGGGACCGCTACGGCCAGTCCATCGGTCGGTCCTGAGCGAAGGGTCGGGTCGGTCGGGCGAACAGGTGTGATCGGGGGCTCGAACGCGCAGGATGGGCGTATGCGTGTACTGCGGACATCCGAGGAACGGTTCGCCGGTCTGTCCGGCTTCGACTACCAACCCAGGTACGCACAGGTCGCCGACCCGGACGGTGGCAGCCTGCGAATGGCCTATGTCGCGGAGGGGCCACCTGACGGTCCATCGGTGCTCCTGTTACACGGTGAGCCGACCTGGTCGTACCTGTACCGGACGGTCATCCCACCGCTGGTGCGTCGTGGCCTTCGGGCGGTCGCCGTCGACCTGGTCGGATTCGGTCGGTCGGACAAGCCGACCGAGGTCGACGCGCACAGTTACGCCCGGCACGTGGAGTGGGTGCGGACGCTGGTCTTCGACCGGCTGGACCTGCGCGACCTCACCGTGGTGGGCCAGGACTGGGGCGGGCTGATCGGTTTGAGGTTGGCCACCGAGAACCCCGACCGGGTGGCTCGGATCGTGGCGGCCAACACCGGCCTGCCCACCGGCGACACGCCGATGCCCGAGGTCTGGTGGCAGTTCGCCCGTTTCGTTGAACAGACTCCGGATCTGGACATCGGCACGCTGGTCGCGGCCGGCTGCCGGCGACCGTTGCCCGAGCAGGCCCGGGCGGCGTACCGTGCGCCGTTCCCGGACCGCACCTACCAGGCTGGCCCGCACGCCATGCCCCGCCTGGTGCCCACCACACCGGACGACCCGGCCACCGCGGCGAACCGGCTGGCGTGGCAGCGACTGGCC
>DATCXL010000847.1:0-4301 GCA_036565825.1 Mycobacteriales bacterium | reverse complement strand
GCAGGCATTCCCACGCTCGGCTGGTGACGTGGGCGCCTGGACAGAGCTAGCCACCGAGCGGATCGAATCCTTGGCGTTGCCGCAGCGTCACATCCTGCTCGGTGCCCGCCTGGCCACCCGCGATGTCGACTCGGGCTGGGGGCGTGCCGCCCGGTTGACCGAGCGTGCGTTCGGTGTCGCCAGCACCCAGATCGACTCCCATGATGCCGCCGCGTACTCCGAGCGGGTCGCCGCTCTGGCCCGTCGGCTCTCCCGATCGGTGTTCCATGGACGGCCCGCTGATGCCGAACTGATCGCCTGGTCGCTGTCTCGAGAACTCACCCGCGCCCGGGCGTGGGTGCCCACCGGCGGTGTGATCACCGGGGCACGGCTGGCTCGACTGATGTCCGCCCGGGTCGTCCCGCACGTCGACTGTGTGGAACTGGCGGACCAGAGCTCACGGGCTTTCGTGGCGACCCTGGTGGCCAGTGAGTTCCCCGAGGAACTGGTGGTCCCTGGCGGGGAGTGGCTGCTGCGTCTGAGCGAGCTCGACAGATGTTCGGTCGACTTCTCCTCCCGTTTCACCGTGCTGACCGCGCAGGCGGCGATCCGCCGAGCCCGCGACGTGGAGATCCTGGGTAAGGAGCAGGAGCGATCCGCCGCAGCCGGCCGAGCCGGTGACCCACCGCTGGAGGTCACCGAGACCGTGGAGGCGATGAGAGAGGTGATCCGCGACATCACACGGTCGGGTGTGAGCATGCTCATCGACGATCCACGGTGGATCGTCGCGGGCGCGACGCCCAGCCAACTTGACGAGAACGTCGACGCGGTCACGCAGCTGTATGGCGGGATGGGTATCGACCTGTACCGCCTGCCATACCGGCAGCTCGCCCTGTGGCTGGAACAGTTGCCCGGGGACCAACGACGGGTTACCGACTTCTCCCACACCCGTACCGCGACCGCGCTGGCCGGCTCATGGTTCTGGGGCGGATCGGTGGTCGGTGACGACACCGGCCCTTATCTGGGAGTACTCACCGGGTCCACTCCGGGCATCGTACGGTTGAACCTGCTCGCCGCGGCTGCCCGCGGGGACGCCACCACGACCGTCCTGGTCGGACGCTCCGGGCGCGGCAAGACAACCAGCATGATGATGCTGTGTCTGCACGCCGCGCATGCCGACGCGTGGGTGACATTCCTTGATGTCAAGGGCGACTGTTCGGGGCTGGTCGACCAGGCCGCTGCCAACGGATTGCCAGCCGAACTGGTGCAGTTGGGAAACGCCTACGCCGGGGTACTCGACCCGTTCGGCTACATGTCACCCGAGGATGCCAAGCTGGAGGCCTCGGCCGTACTCCTGTCGTTGCTTCATCCTCGTCGTCGAACCACCGCAGAGGAGCATGTCACCCGCGCGGTCAACGCCGTCGCCCGCGAAGCAGAACCGACACTGTGGCGGGTCATCGCCAGGCTGCATAACGGCGACTCCGCAGCCGAATGTGATGTTGGTAACGAACTGGACGAACTGGCGGACAATCCGCTCGGCGCGCCTGTGGTCGGCCGGCTCCGACCCGGCGCGGTCGGCCTGGGCACCAGCCGGGGGCTTCGAGTTCTCCAGATCCCCGGTATCACGTTGCCCTCCGCGGGTGCCTCAGAGGACACCTGGACGCTGCGTCAGCGTCTGTCAGTGATGCTGTTCCGTGCAGCGATCGGCTACACCGGTTACGTCGGCGGCACCTTACGCGGGATGCCAAAGGTCATCGCGATCCCGGAACTACACCTGATCACCAGATCCGAGGACGGCAGAGCGTTCGTCGACGCCACAGCGCGACTCGGGCGGGCATTGCAGACCAATCTGATCCTCGACACCCAGGTCGCCACCGACCTCGCCCAGCTCGACGGCGTGCGTGAACAGGCCACCACGGTCATCGCCTTCCAGGCCGTCACCACCGCCGAACAGGATGCTGTCGCCCAACTACTTGGCCTGCAACCCGGCGACGACGTCCGTCGCCGGCTAGGCGCGCTGGGACAGGTCGCAGGCGGGAAGGTGACCAAAGGACATGCGGTGATGCGGGACTGGCGTGGCCGCGTGGCCACTGTCCAGTTCGACCTGATCAGCGAACAGATCCAGGCCACCTTGTCGACCACTCCACCCGGCGACAAACCGGACCCAGCCGAACTCGACGAGGTGGAACCATGACGCACACCCCTCGGGTCCGCTGGGCGTTCGTGACGCTGGTCAGATGCGGCGTCCTCCTACTGGTCGCGTCCTGCGCTGGGGGCCCGGACTGGACGGCCACGGATACGCCCACCTCCGTAGCGGTGACCTGGGTGAGTGCATGGGCTCACCGGGACGTCGCGGCGATGTGTCGGGTAGAAACGGTCCACGCTCGTGGTGGTGAGGGTTCGACCACATGTGAGACCCGGCTGCTTGGGGTTACCGGTGCATCGGATATTCCCTGGACCTACGGTCGTCCCGGTGCCGTTCAGAGGCGCCGGGTGTCGACCGGCACGGCGGTGTGGGTCTCCGTGTCCGACACCGGGCACGGCGGCCACAGTTTCGACTGGGCACTGCTGATGCACCGCGCCCATGACGGGCGCTGGCTGGTCGACGACTACCACCGGATCACCGGTCCCGCCTCTGTCGATCCCCTCAGCTACTACTACGGGGGGAACCCGTGAGGCGACGTCGCACCCTGCTGTTGGCCATGACGGCCACTTTCACGCTGATCAGCGTCATCGGAGCCAGCCCGGCCGCCGCCGACGACTCAGCCGGCCTGGGCGGATTGATCGTCGGACCTGACCTACGTCACGGCGGGCAGGCAACCCTGTACGAGAGGTTCGGTTCGGATTCCTACTTTCTCGATGACGACCTGGGGCTGTCCGATCTGCCAGCGAAGGCGGTCAACTACCTGCTCAACTTCCTGCTGTCGCTGCTCGTGGTGTTCGTCCGAGGGTGCATCACCCTGACCGAGTGGGTGTTCAACCTGAATCTGTGGCCGGATCTGCGCGGCGGCACGGGTCAGGCTGTGACCAGCCTTGCCGACTCGGTGTTCTGGCCGCTTCTACCGGTGGTCCTGGCGATCGGCGCGATCGCCGCGTGGGCGGCTCACAAACGCGACCGCACCGGAGTAACCGACTTCACCTGGCTGGTGGCCGCCGCCATAGTTGGGATCAGTTTCGTCACCCAGCCCGCCGAGTACCTGACCAGTCTGGACGAGGCACGGATGGCAGTGTCCACGGAGGTCATGACCGGACTGGCCGGCGGCGTGGTGGACTCCCCGGAAGGGCCACTGCCCTACCCCGTCCTTCCGGCTGACAGTCCCGGGACGGACCCGAAGGACGTAGCTCTGAGGCGCGCCGCCGACTCGATCTGGCGAACCTATGTGGTGACCCCGTGGTGCGTCGGCGAGTTCGGATCGTTGTCGGCCTGCCAGAAGTACGGGTTGGTACTACTCGCCTTCGGTAACGACACCGAACGCCGGCGGGCCTTCATATCTCTCGGGATCGGCGCCCAGGATGGCGGTGATCCCGAGACCGCTCAGTGGCTCGCGGGGAAGCACGTCGCCGGTCGCGCCGGGGTCGTCCTGCTCGCCCTGTTGACGGCGATCCCCTTCGCGTTGTTGCTGCTGTTCCTCGGCCTGGCTGCTCTGATCGCCGCGTTCACTGTCATCGCGCTGGGTGTGCTTGGTCCGCTGTTCCTCCTGTGCTGGCCGATCCGAGGTAGAGCCCGCCAGATCGGTGCCCGCTGGATAGAGGCACTGGTCGGTGCGGTCCTTCAGGGCGTCGCTGTCACCGCCGTGCTCGGCGTCACCCTCGTGATGTCGTCCTTGATCGTGCGCCTGAGCGACAAATATGGCTACGCCCTCACGGCACTGCTCAACATCGCCGCCACGGTGACGGCGTTCCGATACCGGAGGATGCTCGAGACGATCCTCGGCACCGCGATGCCTGGCGCCGCGTCACCGTTGGTGGGGCTCGCCGCTTTGTGGGGAGCGCGAAAGCTGAGCCGTAAGGTCCTGGGGGGATGGCGGATACCTCGGCCGTCCGGGCCGCGGCCGCGCACAGGACCGACCGGTCCCGGCTCCGGTCATGGACCGGCGCGTACCTTCCCGGACCGGCTTCGTCCCCTGCCGCCTGGATCGGCTGGGGATCGATCACCGACGGGACCGCGCACGCCACGCCCTGTCCTGCCTGGAAAGGCCGACCTTCCTACGCCCACGCCAGTGGTGGTAAGGACCGGCCGTCCCTCTGCCCTGGCCGCGCCAGAACCGGGGGGCGGTACGCCCACGACAGCTCAACCAGTGACCGCATCAGTCCGACTGGCG
>DATCXL010000846.1:0-3007 GCA_036565825.1 Mycobacteriales bacterium | reverse complement strand
GACCGCCCTCAGCCGCTCCACCGACACGTGTGTGTAGATCTGGGTCGTCGCGAGCGTAGCGTGACCCAGCAGTTCCTGAACCGCGCGCAGATCGGCACCGCCCTCAACCAGATGCGTCGCCGCGGTGTGCCGCAGCCCGTGCGGACCGACATCCGGCACGTCACCGACCCGACGTAGCCGATCGTGCACGATCCGGCGCACCGTTCTGGGGTCGACACGCCCACCACGGGCGCCCAGCAGTAAGGCCGGCCCGCTGGTCGATGACGCCAACCGCGGCCGACCCAGCCGCAGCCACGCCTCCAGTCCGGCCTGGGCCGGCAGACCGTAGGGCACGGACCGCTCCCTGCCGCCCTTGCCCAACACCCGGATGAGGTGACGCGCCTGGTCGACGTCGTCGAGGTCGAGCCCTGCCAGTTCGGACACCCGCACCCCGGTGGCATAGAGCAGTTCGAGTACGACCCGATCCCGAAGATCGATGGGGGTCTCCGCTCGGACACTTTCCATCAGGTCGCGAGCCTGGGTCTGGCGCAGGACAGACGGCAGCGTGCGGTGCGGCCGTGGGCTGGCCAGCAGCAGCCCCGGATCGTGGTCGATGCGGCCGGACCGGTACGCGTGCGCCGTGAACGCTCGTGCCGCGGCGGCCCGGCGCGCCAGCGTGGACCTGGCACAGCCAGTCGCGCGAAGTCGCGCCAGCCAACTCCGCAGCACCCCGATGTTCAGTTCGTCCAGTTCACACCCACCGTGTCGGATGTGGTGCTCCAGCAGCATGGTGGCATCAATGAGGTAGGCCCGAACAGAGTGACGTGACAGCCCGCGTTCCGCGGCGAGGTGGCGTTCGAATGCGTCCAGTGCCCCCCGGCATGACCCCGGCAGGTTCGATCTGACAGCCGCAGTGGACGGTCGCGGTTCATGCCGCGACGGGTGGTCGGGGTCGTGCTGTGTCGAGCTCACCTCATGACCGTGCTGTCGTAGACGGTCCGCGTCAAGGACGCGCGCCGAGACGATCGAGCAGTGGCCGACCACGCTGACCGGCACGCTGACCGGCACGCTGGCGGGCGGCGGCGGATTACGGCTGGTTCAGCGTCTTCGGACCTGACTCCCGGGACGGGACAGCTTCCACCCGGTCGGGGTCGACACCACCAGATCCAGTAGTTCGAGTGCGGGAAGGCGACGCAACACCTCACCGACCGGAAGGCCCGCCTCGACCGCGACTCGTTCCGGGCTCGCGCAGTCGCGCAACGGGACCGCGTCGAGCACCCGTGAGGCGACCGGGTCCAGCCTGTCGACGGTGTCCGGTGACACCGCCGGCCGGGGAGCCAGGTCGTCGCCGATGGCGCCGACCTCCTCGACGACCTCCGCCGCGTTGCTGACCAGACGTGCGCCGTGGTCACGGATGAGTACGTGGCTTCCCACCGACATACTGGAGGTGACCGGTCCGGGCACCGCCATCACCGGTCGGCCCAGAAGTGCTGTCAGCCGGGCGGTGGACTGGGCGCCGCTGCGTGCACCAGCCTCCACCACCACGCTGCCCGCCGCCAGCGCGGCGACGAGCCGGTTGCGCACCAGGAAACGGTGACGCTGTGGCGTGCACCCAGCCGGCCACTCACTGACCAGCAGCCCGGTGGCCGCGATCCGTTCGAACAGGGCCGCATGGCCGGCCGGGTACGGCGCGTCCAACCCGCCGGCCATCACCGCCACCGTCACGCCGGAGGCGGCCAACGCGCCCCGGTGCGCCGCCCCGTCGATGCCGTACGCCCCGCCCGAGACCACCGTCCAGCCACGGCCGGCCAGGTCGTAGCCCAGGTCGGCGGCCACGTGCTCGCCGTATCCGGTGGCCGCCCTGGCACCAACCACGGCCACGGCACGGTCCACCGCGTCGCAAAGCCGGACCGGACCGCGGACCCACAGAGCCTGTGGCGGTGAGATGTCGCGGACGCCCCGGGAGCAGGCGATTTCCATGGCCAGCAGTGGCCCTGCCGGCCACTCGTCGTCCTCGGGGGTGACCAGGCGGACGCCGGCCCGACGGGCCGCCTCCAGATCGTCATCGACCCGGTCCTCGGTGGCCCGCTCGCCAACCCGGCCGAGCACACCCGGGGGTGCCTGCCCGGCCCGGATCCGACAGGCCGCCTCAACCGGTCCGTGTTCGGCCAGGAACGCGTGTACCGCCGCTGGGCCCGGCTCGACCGCGCGCGACAGCCACACCCGGGCCCGGCGCACCGCGCTTACCCGGGTGTCGGCAGAGTTCGCGGCGTCGGCACGATCGGCACCTGTGATACCAGTGAATTCGGCGGGTCGTTCGGGTTGGGGTCGGCAGGCGAGATCGTCGTCCATCCCGGCCTCCTCACGCGGCTCGCCGGCTACGCATGCCGACGGCTTCAGCAACGTCACCCACATCTGGGCGAGCCCGACCGGACAGGTCGGCCAGGGTCCAGGAGATGCGAAGTACCCGGTCGAACCCGCGGGCGCTGAGCACCCCACGCTCCAATGCACGCTCGGCAGGCCGTGTCACCTCGGTGGGTAGCCGCCACCGCGACCGCAGTTCGGTGCCGGGTACGTCGGCGTTGGTGCTCCACTGCCCGCCCCAGCGCTCGGCTGCCGCGCCGCGGGCGTCGGCGACACGCCTGGCCACCACCGCGGTGGACTCGGCCGAGGGCAGGTCGCTGAGCAACTCGGCTCGGCTGACCGCGGTCAACCAGACCTGTAGGTCGATCCGGTCCAGCAGTGGGCCGGACAGTCTGGCCAGGTAGCGCCTACGGGCGGACGGCGCACAGGTACAGGCGGCGTCTCCCACTCTGGCGCATGGGCACGGATTCGCAGCGAGGACGAGTTGGAATCGGGCTGGGAACCGCACCGTCGCTCTGGACCGGGACACCAGTACGCTGCCCCGCTCCAGGGGTTGCCGCAGTGCCTCCAGCGCGCCGACCGAGAACTCCGGACACTCATCCATGAACAACACGCCCCGGTGCGCCAGGCTGACCGCGCCCGGTCTGGGCAGGCCGGTGCCGCC
>DATCXL010000287.1:0-2666 GCA_036565825.1 Mycobacteriales bacterium | reverse complement strand
GTGTCGGCACCTGCCGACCGGTCCGGGACCGGTTCCCCGGTTCCTCGGACAGTCTCACCGGTTCCCTGGAACTGGTCGGTGAACAGCCGGATACCGGCCGGGTCGGCGCCACGGAAACCGTAGATGGACTGGTCCGGATCGCCAACCACGACCAGTTCGGCGGCCCCGGCGCCCAACAGCCCGAGCAACTCGACCTGCGCGGGGTCGGTGTCCTGGTACTCGTCGACGAACACGTGCCGACGCCGGGAGCGTTCCCGGGCCAACAACTCCGGTTCGGCCTGACACACCCCCACCGCGGCACGAATCAACTCGGCCGGGTCGTAGGCCGTCGAACCGGACAGCGCGGTGACCTCCAGGTACTCCCGCAGGAACGCCCCGGCGGCCTGCCAGTCCGGCCGCCCCAGCCGGGCGCCGTACCGGGCGAGTTCGGCCGGGCCGATTCCGCGTTCGACCGCACGCAGCAACAGGTCACGCAGTTCCTCGCCGAACCCCCTGGTCAACAGCGCGGGACGTAACGACGCCGGCCAGCGCACCCGCCCGTCGCCGTCCACGCCGCCACGGAGCAGGTCCCTGATCACCAGGTCCTGCTCGGGCCCGGACAGCAGCCTGGGTGGTGGTTCGCCACGCAGCATGGCGGCCTGCCGGAGTAGCCCGAAGGCGTAGGAGTGGAAGGTGCGGGCCAGCGGCTCGGTGGTGGTGCGACCCAACCGTTCGGTCACCCGTTGCCGTAGTTCCTCGGCCGCCCGCCGGCTGAAGGTCAGCATGAGCACCGACTCGGGGTTGACGCCGCGCACGCTGATCCGGTCCACCGCCGCCTCCACCAGGGTGGTGGTCTTGCCGGTGCCCGGACCGGCGAGCACCAGCAACGGGCCGCCCGGGTGGTCGACGACCCGCTGCTGCGCCGGATCGAGGTCGGGTGCGGCAACCCGCGGCCGAGGGGCTCGAACCAGGCGGTACTTCGGCTCTGCGTGGCCGGCACTCACCCAGCCTTCGCCAGGGAACCCTGACCCTCCAGCCGGGAACGGATGGTGTTCCTACCCATGCGGTGTCTCCTCGGTGGCCGGCAGGGACAGCGTTCGAGTATCGGGGCTACCCGACATCGAAACAAGCCGACATGCCGAAGCGGAACACGTGGCAGTTCGTGCGGCATGGTCCGAACCGGACGATTCGTGACAGTGGCGCCCCGGTACGCCGACAGTACTCCGGCCGGTTCGAACCAATCGCCGTGGTGCGCGGCACCGAACCGAACACGATCCCCCCAGACCCACGTGACCGTGGCCGGTGTTGTCGGTGCTATCGACGTGGGACCGCTGTGTCTGGTGCGTTGAATCATTTTTGGGCTGCCGTGGCCAAAAAATCGATCCGAAGTGCACTTGTTTTCCCGCGCTGTGATGGTTCAGGCTTGGTTTCGCTCTGACAGACGGGTCCGGGTGCGAAGTGTGTACCGAAAGGACTGTTTCGTGGTTAAGATCAGGTATCCGAATGGCCGTGGTGCGCCTGATCACCTGCGTGACACACTGAGGCGGCGTGGCCGCGACAGTATGGATGATTTCGCGGCCGGTATCCGGGAACAGTGGGGTTACGGATATCTGCGGTCGTATCGGTTGGCCCTGGAACTGGGTCGGGAACAGAGCTGAAACACTGGATGATGCGCGAGAAGCCCGCCCCTGAACGCCTTCGACCTGCCTCCGACGGCCGCCCGGCCGCCCGGGCGAAGGTAATTTCCTTCGGCCCTGAGCCACACCGAACGTCCGACAACCCCCGCGTGCTCGCCGTCCAACCCGTCGAGGATGCTTACTTCATGGAAAAGTCGTTGACCGCGCTGGCACGTGAACAACTGGACCGGGCCAGGGCCGGGAGCAGTGGACGGAGCGCCGCGACCGTCTACGGTGGGCGCGAACACACCCTCCGACAGACCCTTCTCGCTCTCGTCGAAGGAAGCGTACTGGACGAGCACGAGAGCCCTGGGGAGGCAACCGTGCAGGTGCTGACCGGCTGCGTGCGCCTCACCGCAGGCGGCGACGTGTGGACGGGCAGAGCCGGCGACCTGCTCGCCATCCCTCCGATGCGGCACGGCCTCGAGGCGCTGGAGGACTCGGCTGTCCTGCTCACGGTGGCCAAGAGCGGCCAGTAGATGGTCGACCCCCGCCCTCCCGGTAGGGAGTGCGGGGGTGGCGTTGGTGGAGCTTCGCTCCACCCACCGAAGACAACACAGCACCATGTTCGCCGACGACGAACTGACCGGCCAGCGTGCGACAGGTCAGCCGCTCGACGCTGAAACCCTGGTGAGCCGCACCCGCCAGGTGGTCGGTCCCTGTTCGAGCGGCTGCCAGGACATCATCCCGGGACGTTCCGCGTCCAGCATGTAGCACAGCCCGATCGGGTCGTGATCGGCGATGAGTACGAAACTGGAGCCGGGTGTCAGGGCATCGACGGCGGCATTGGTCAGGTTCATGCAGCTGTCCGCATCCGGCGCCCGGGTGTCGACGATCTGCTCGGCTGGTGCCCCCGTCTGCGGTGATGTACTCACTGTGCCGGCCTGCCGATGCGCACGCGCCAGACCTCCGGTCCCTGCTCCAGGTAGTCCCAGCTGAAGCCGTCTCGGTACTGTGCGTTGAACTGGTAGTACAGCGGCTTGGGGTCGTGGTCGTTGACCAGGACGAACC
>DATCXL010000842.1:0-5123 GCA_036565825.1 Mycobacteriales bacterium | reverse complement strand
GTCGAAGAACATGCCGTACTCGTACTTGCGCAGCACCGGGAACTGGGCGCGGTACATCAGACACAGTTGGTCGGCAGACAGACCGAGCATCAGCGCGGCCAGGGCGTCGATCTCCACCAGCGCGGCCCGCCGGTCGAACTCGGTCCGCAACGGGGTGGCCATAGTCCACTCCGGACCGATCTCGCCCAGCGCCGGCCGGTGCGCGAACGCCGGCGTCCAGTCATCCTCGGTGAACCCGGCCTCGAACAGTTCGCCCCACAGCGGCGCGTAGTCGGCCGTCAGGCAGTTCAACCGCAATGCCCGCAACAACAGGAACGGCGCCGCCGGGTGGTCCAGCGGTGCGGGGAACCGGTCAACGTAGTTGGTTCGAACATCCGTCATCCCGCTGACCTTGACCAGATAATCAAACGGCAACGATGCCCACAGGCCGGCCACCAGCGCGGTCTGCCGGTTTGACCCCAGCGCCAGGCTGTGCACCGCGTCAACGTGCGCTGGTCCGGGCGGAATCAGCGCGGCATGCAGGGAACGTCGCGAGCCGGATTGGGTCATCCGTCGCCAGGCAAGGCGCCAATGGTCGGTGTAGGGGCGGCCGTCCCAGTGGTCGAGCCCGGCGTCGTACCGCTCCCGGTCACACGCCCGCTGGTAGTTCGTCCTCGGCACCACCGCCTCCCCCAACTCCTCTAGGTCCCAGGTCGTGTAGTCACCCTTACTCCGACACTGTTCGTTCGGATTCTTGGCGAACGGCGTGGCCACCGTGAAGTGCGGCCCCTGCAAGACCGCCTCAGACCAGTTCTCTGAAAAGTGCGTGCGCCAAACTATGTAACGATCCTTTTTCCCTTTATCTTCTTCCCATCCGCGAGTCCAATCATAGTCAAAATCTGTCATCCGGACCGGCTGCCCCGCCAAGCGCTCCAGGATATCGTGATGCTCGATCGTCAACGGTCGCAGCAAGCGAGACTGCGTTGGCGGCGTACCAGGTCCGTCAAACAACGCTGCCCATGTCGCTAGAGATGCCTCATCGATTGGCACTACTCGCGCTCGATGAGGTCGCGTATCCCATCCACCCCAGGGAAACTGCACGCCAGGCGTTGAGCCTTGTCCGTCGTGGATAAATGATCCATCGATCGTTTCGGGGGTAAAAAGGGAACTGATCTGACTAAACCAGACATCCCGCCGTTGGCCGTACACGTGAACTCCGTACGTGCGCGTATCGCCAATCTCCTCGAAAAGGATCAATTCATTAACAAACTGAAAATGCCGACGGAGCCGAGGGTAGGTTTCCCCGCGCAGGAGGCCAGCCTTTGGTTCAGTGAAGTGGCCTTCGGGGTGGAGTAGGCCGACCACACCGTACTCAGTCATGGAGCGCCAGGTGCGTTCCATGAAGTTGGTGTAGAGATTGGTCTGCACCCCGGCCAGCACCGGGTGCTCCACTCCTGAGCCGAGATGTTCCGCTAGTCCGGCCCAGTCCGTCAGATCGGCCAGGTAGTGGTCCCGGGCTCGCTGATCAGCCAGCACCTTGGTCCGGCGGGGCCGGAACACCGCCTGGGGGATCTTCTCCTCCAACTGGAAGTACGGGTCGTGTTCGGCCAGGGTCACGTTGTCCTGCCAGGTGGGCCGGACCCAGGGTGGGTTGCCGATCTGGAGGTCGAAACCGCCGTCGCGGAAGATGTGGCCGAAGTCCAGGTCCCAGTGGAAGAAACCCTCCCGCTCGGCGATCTCCCGCACCACGCCCAGCCACGGCTGGGCAAGCACCAGTTCGTTCACCCGACCCATCTGGTACAGGGTCAGTTCGTTGTGGTCGGCGTCAGCCAGTTCGGCGAACGTGTCGATGTCGGCGAACAGTCCCAGCTTGCTGACGTGGTCCTGACCCCGTTTTGCCTTGATGTCCAGCCCGAGCAGCGTCTCCAGGGTGTCCAGCCAGACGTCCAGGGTCGGCGGCAGGTCGTCGCCGAGCGGCCAGAACCACAGCGCGCACCACGCGTCCATGGCCAACCGCAGCCGCTGGTACGGGCGTTCCGGGTCGTGCAGGGCGCTCTCGATCTGCTCCCGGGTCACCGCGCCCGAGGACTCCGACGGGTTCGGCGCGCCCCACACGTCGATCCGTCGGGACACCTCCCGTTCGCTGATCTGCAACCGGCGGATCGCCAGTTCCCACAGCCGTTCGGTACGCCGGGCCAGCGCCTCCAGCCGCGCCTGCTGAGCCTTGGTGGGCTTCCTGCGGATCGCCTTACGCCACTCCTTCAATGCCTCGACCTGGCGGGGCGCCAACTCCTTGGCCTGCTTGGCGTCGGCGACCGCGCCCCAGCCCTCGGCCGGCAGCAGGAAGTGGTGGATCTCCCCGTCGCCGATCGCCCCGTCGGCCAGTTTCCGCTCCGCCGGTGGGGTCTTCAGCCAGTTCTGCTTGGCCTTGGACAGCGCGCCAAGGTGATAGGTGGCCCGCCGGGCGCCGACCAGCGAGTTGCCCCGGCGCAGGTGCAGGCCGAACCACGGCGCCTGAAGGCCGGGATGCATCACGTTCAGCCACAGCGACACCTCGGCCAGTTCCACCGCGGTCTGGTTCAGGTCCACCCCGTAGCAGCGGTGCAACGCCAGATAGGCCTTCACCTTCTGGAGTTCGTCGGCGTACCGGTCGGGTGGGATCACCTCGCCGAGTTCCTGCTGGCGCCGCTCCAGGTAGGTGCCGGCGAGCTGGTTGATCGCCTCGTTGAGGAACGCGCCGCTGCCCAGCGCCGGCTCACACACCCGCAGGTCCAGGATGCGGTGCGCCGGGGTGCGTTCGCCGCCCTGGTCGAGCAGTTCGGCCAGGGAGTGCTTGACCACGCAGCGGGTCAACACCTCCGGGGTGTAGTAGGAGGCGCTGCGCTGCCGGTCCCGGCCGGACAGCCGGAACACGAACGCCCCCCTGCGGTGCACCACCTTGGTGCGGTGCCCGGTGATCGGATCGATCCGGGTGACCAGGTTCGACTCGTCGTAGTCACCGGCCCGCTCGGCCGGCACCATCCACGAGCCCTTGTCCGGGTCGGCGTGGTGGCTGGCCTTGTCCACCTTGGCCAGTTCGACCAGGTCGCGGTCGGCGAAGAACCCGCTGTAGGACATCAGTCCCTCGTAGACCGCGCCGAGCTGGTTGATGCCCAGTTGGGCGTAGGAGACGAACCCGCGCTGCGCGCCCTTCTTCTCCTTGGACAGCAGCAGCAACTGGAGAATCCGTTGCAGCACCTCGTTGCGCAGGTGCAGCCCGTCGACCAACGGGGCCAGGCGTGGGTCGAACAGGTCCGAACGCAGCGGTTCGAACCGCAGCCCGTCGTCGGTGCCGTCGTCTCCCGACCCGGTGCGGTACCGGTGACCCTCGTTGACCAGTCGGAACAGCGTCCGCAGCGACTCGTGCAGGTGGTGGCCGTCCCGGGACTTCGGGCTGGTCATCGGCACCTGGACCAGGTCACGCAGCCGGTCCAGGCCGTAGCCGGCGTTGTACTCCGGCGCGCCGACCGGCAGGATGCCCAGTTCCGGGCGGGCCTCGGCGTAGAGCAGGAACAACACCCGGTAGAGGAACCGCAGGCACTGCTGCACCAGTTCGCGGGGAAGTTCCGGTATCCCCTCGACCGGCAGGCCCTGGGCGCGCCGCTGGGCGACCACCTCGTTGGCCAGCAGTTCCACCGAGACCCGCAGGCCCTCGCGCAGGTCCTTGCTGACCCCGACCGCGTGCTTGACCGACTGGTCGGTGTAGTCGTCCAGTGCCGCACCGGCCTCGTCGCCGGGCAGCAGCACGTCGGCCGACCACAGGCCGGCGTGGTGGGCCAGTTCCCCGGTGACCTTCTCGTCCCGGCGGGCCAGCGCGGTGTCCACGTCGAAGGCCAGGTAACGGCCCTCGCCCCACCGACCGGCGTCGGTGAGCAACACCCAACCGCCGGCCACCACCAGGGCGTAACGGGGCGCGTCCCCGGTGCGGAACAGGATGGACAGCGCCTCGGCGACCGTGTGCACCGGGTCAGAGGTGTCCCGGGTGCGGGCCACCAGGATCGGGTCGAGTAACCGCGCGGGTCCGGCAGGGTCCGGGTCGAGCAGGTCGTCCGGGCCGGTGGCCGGGTAGGCCTCCAGCACGTGCAGGGCCTCACCGCTGGCCGAACGGCGGCGCACCGCCAGCGGCACGGCCACGTCCAGGCCGCTGTGTTCGGTGTCGAGTGTCTGCCGGTCGGTGTCCAGCCCGACCGCGCCGAGCAGCAGGTCGTGCAGGCCGCGGACCGCGTCGGGCAGGTCGTCGCCGGCAAGATCCGACAACTCGGACCTGGCCTTGGCGAACCGGCCGGCCACCGACGCCAGGCCGCGCACCGGGCTGGGTTTGCCGTGGGTGGCGCGCTCGGACCACTCCTGGCTCAGCCCGCGCAGCCGACCCGGGAACACCTCGGCCAGCCAGTGCGCGGACAGGAACTCCCCGACGTTGTCGATCGAGTCGAACATCAGCGCTCCCTGGGCACGATCACGCCGACCACCCGCACCAGCGGCTCACCGCTGGCCGACAGCGACCGGATCAGGTCCTCGGTCTCGGTCCGTACGTCCCCGATCCACCGCCGCCTGCGGTCCCGGCGCGCGGTGGCGGCGATGTCCAGGGTCAACTGCTCGGCCCGGCCGACCCACCGGTCCAGCCGGGCCGACTGTTCGGCCAGCCGTGCCCGCAGTGCCTCACGCCGGTCGTCGCGCAACCGGTCCAGATGGGACCGACAGGCCGCCAACGCGGCCGGCAGCAGGGCCCGCAACGGCTCGATCCGCTCGGCGTTCACCCCCGGGTTCACCGCACCGGACCGGATCCCGGCCGCCTGGAGCGCCGCCAACGCCTCGCCCACCTGCGGGTCGCCGGGCAGGCCGGTCACCGCCCCCCAGTGCAGGATGACCGGCTGGCCCCGGTGGTTCGACCACACCGCCTGGGTGAGGAACACCGGGCCGGGCACGGTGCCGGCCAGCACCGGGGCCTCGTTGCGGCCCAGCCGGGCCAACGCCCGGTCGGTCACCCACTCCAGCACCGGATGCTGTGGCGCCAGGTAGTGCACCTCGGGCCAGAGCATGTCCTCGTTCTCCCGGGCCTGGCTCAGGCTCTGCTCGGCGTACCGGCGGGCGGTGGTGACCCGCAG
>DATCXL010000825.1:0-3740 GCA_036565825.1 Mycobacteriales bacterium | reverse complement strand
ACCACCCGCAGGTACACCTCGTAGGGTTGGCCGCCGCCGCCGTAGGCCTGGTCATAGGGCAGGGCCAGCAGTCCGGCCCGGCCCAGGGTGCGGAACGCATCCCGGGGGAACACCGCGCGTGCCTCGTGGTCTGCCACCCGGGGGCGTAGTTCACGGTCGGCGATGTCTCGGGCCAACTCCAGTAGTGCCTGGGTTTCTGCCGACGTGGCCCCCGCGTTGGGTGTCGCTGTCTGGGATGACATGTCTCATGCCTCCAGGATGACCAGGTCGCGGCGCACCAGGTTGAGCGGATCGACCCCGGTGTCGGTGCAGGCGACGATGTCCTCGATGCGGGCGCCGTGACGTCCGGGCAGGTAGATGCCCGGTTCCACGCTGAAGACCATGCCCGGCTCGATTGGTTCGTTGTTGCCGGCCACGATGTAGGGGTCCTCGTGGCCCTCCAGACCGATGCCGTGCCCGGTGCGGTGCACGAAGAACCGCCCGTAGCCGGCGTCGGCGATCACCTCGCGGGCCGCGGCGTCGATACTGTGCGCGCTCACCCCGGGACGTACCGCCTCACAGGCGGCCTGCTGGGCGCGGCGCAGGACCTCGTAGTAGCGGGTGAACTCCTCCTCGGGTGTCCCGCCGGCCAGGTAGGTACGGGTCGAATCCGAGCAGTAGCCCTCGGGGGTCACCCCGCCGATGTCCACGACGACCACGTCGCCGTGTTCGATGACCCGGTCGGACAGTTCGTGGTGTGGGCTGGCGGCGTTGGGTCCAGACCCCACGATGACGAACAGTGCGCTGGCGTGCCCCTCGGACACGATCGCCTCGGCGATGTCGCGGCCCACCTGAGCCTCGGTGCGGCCGGGGCGCAACCACTCGGCCATCCGTTCGTGTACCCGGTCGATCGCCTGCCCGGCGCGCCGCAGCGCGGCAAGTTCCTCGGGGCTCTTGCGGATACGCAGGCCGGCCAGCACCTGGCCGGCCAGATGCTGTTCGGTGTCGGGCAGTGCCTGCCGCAGGGCCATCGCGTGTTGGGCCCACATTCGGTTGGCCACCGCGACGCGGGCGGGTGGGCGTCCCAGGGCGGTACGGGTCAGCGCGGCGACCAGGGCGAACGGGTCGTCGACCTCCTGCCAGCCCACGATGTCGATGCCCGTCCGGGCGGCCGGTGAGGCCAGGGCTGCCGGGCGTTCGAGTTGGGGTACCACCAGGACCGGATCGCCGGTGGCGGGTACCACCAGGCAGGTCAGTCGTTCCAGCGGCATCGCGTGGTAGCCGGTCAGATAGCGCAGGTCAGCGCCGGGACTGAGCAGCAGTGCGTCGATTCCGGCCTCGGCGGTTGCCTTCTGGGCAGCCACGAGCCGTTCGACTGGGAACAGGTCGGCCATGCGTTCAGGGTAGTGCGACGGTGGGTGGCAGGCTGTGGGGGTGAGCCTGATGCTGCTCGACTCGGCGAGCCTGTACTTCCGGGCGTTCCACGCGCTACCCGAGTCACTGACCGCGCCCGATGGCAGCCCGGTCAACGCGGTGCGCGGGTTCTGCGACATGGTGGCCCGGTTGGTGTCGACCAGGCGTCCGTCCCGGTTGGTGGCCTGCCTGGATGCTGACTGGCGTCCGGCGTTCCGGGTGGCCGCGGTGCCCTCCTACAAGGAACACCGGGTGGGCCCCGACGGCGGCGAGGCGGTCCCCGAGGCGTTGGTCGCGCAGGTGCCGGTGATCGAGCAGGTACTCGACGCGGTGGGGATCGCCCGGTTGGGGGTGGCCGGGTTCGAGGCCGACGACGTCATCGCGACCCTGGCCGCCCGTGAACCCG
Organism: Mycobacteriales bacterium; assembly: GCA_036565825.1. Lineage (GTDB taxonomy): Bacteria > Actinomycetota > Actinomycetes > Mycobacteriales > DASULA01 > DASULA01. The sequence continues at coordinate 1,942 of DATCXL010000825.1, read as the reverse complement.
ACCCGGTCGAGGTGGTCAGCGGGGACCGTGACCTGTTCGGGGTGGTACGCGACGCCGGAGGCGGCCGCGGCTCGGTCCGGGTCCTCTACACCGGTCGGGGGTTGGCCAGACTCGAAGTGTGCGGGCCCGCCGAGGTGGCCGCCCGGTACGGCATCCCGGGGCGGGCATACCCGGACTTCGCTGTGCTGCGGGGTGATCCCAGCGACGGGTTGCCCGGGGTTGTCGGGGTGGGTGACAAGACCGCCGCGGCCCTGGTCAGCCGGTTCGGTTCGCTACCGGCGCTGCTGGAGGCGTTGGACCGTGGTGAGCGGGACGGCTTCCCGGCCGGGGCGCGGCGCAGGCTCACCGACGCGCGCGACTACCTGGACGCGGCCTGGCAGGTGGTGCGGGCACGGGAGGACGTGCCGGTGCCCGACCCGGCTGACATGACCGACGGGTTGCCGGCCGCGCCGGCCGACCCGGCCGCGCTGGTGGACCTGTCGACCCGGTGGGGCCTGGACTCGGTGCTGTCTCGGCTGCTACGCGCGTTGCGCGACGCGCACCCGGAGGCCCGCCCCGACAGGGATGGCTGACCGACCAGAGTCGGTCAGCCGGTGGGCCGCCAGGTGTAGTCGCCGTCGTTGCTGGTGACCTTCACCTCGATCGTGTTGTCCCGCCCGGCGATGTCACAGGTGAACGAGGCACCCTTCTTCACCTGCTTGTCCTTGGGGCAGTCGACCTCGATCTTCTCGCCGAACTTGTCGCTGTACTGCGCGGCGATGTCCTTGTTCAGCGCGGCCGAGTCGAAAACCTTCTTCTTGAGCACCGTGACCGAAAGGACGGCCCCGACGACGACCAGTACCACCACCACTGCCGCCACCAGCGCGATGATCTTGCCCTTACCTCCGGAACCGGGTTGTGCCGCGCTGCCCCATGCCGGAGGCCCGTAGGCCTGCTGGTTGGGGTCGTAGCCGCCGTACTGGGGTTGGCCGTAACCGGGCTGCTGTTCGTAGGCCGTGGCCTGCTGCGGTTGGTCGTATCCACCCTGGGGTTGTTCGTAGCCGGGCTGTCCCCACTGTCCCCACTGGTCCTGCTGGGGTGCCGCAGCCGGTTGGGCTGGCTGCTGGGCCTGCGCGGCACCCGAGTCGTAACCGCCGTAACCGGGCTGCTGCGGATACTGCCCCTGCTGCGCCTGCTCGTAACCGGAGGGATAGTCGGCGGGCGAGGGTGAACCGTACTGCTGTGGGTACTGGGGTTGCTGGGGGTACGGGGGCTGCTGCGGATAGGGCGACTGCTGCTGCGGGTACTGCGCCGGGGTGCCGGTACCGGGCTGGGGACCGCCGTAGGGCTGCTGGGTCGGGGCACCACCGTAGCCGGGGTGGGCCTCGGGCAGCGCGGTGCCGCAACGCTGGCAGGTTCGGGTGCCCTCGGAGTTCACCATCGAACACACCGGACAGGTCATCGCAGAACTCCCTCGTGTTGCGGCCGATGTCCGCACCGACGCCGCGTGAACCATATGTGGTCGCCCAGGTCGTGTCACCGCGTTGGGCCATTGTGCCGCACCGTGTCACGGCCGCCGTACGGTGCGCCGGCAGGCGTCATCGGACGCTGGTGTAGGCCACCACGCCGCGGCGCATGCCCGCGCTGGCCGCCCGTGCGGTGCTCCGTAGCGGTTGTTCGGCGATCTCGCTGATCTGTTCGAGCAGGTCGAGCACCTGTTTACACCAACGCACGAAGTCGCCCGCGGACAGTTCCTGACCGGCGGTCCCGGCAGCGGTCAACACCCGGTCGAGTGACTCGCCGCGGGTCCAACGGTAGGCGGGCCAGGCGAAACCGAGGTCGGGTTCGGCGGTGACGGTCAGTTGGTGGGCGCGCTCGTCGTCGTTGATCGCCGACCACAGTCGGATGGTCTGTTCGAGCGCGTCGCGTGCGGCCCCGGCCGGTACCCGCGGCGGTAGGCCCT
>DATCXL010000824.1:0-4636 GCA_036565825.1 Mycobacteriales bacterium | reverse complement strand
GCCTGTGGGCGCGTCGTGATGATCGGGCAGGTGATGCTGTGGTCGATCCGCAACTCGTTGCTGAACGCAAGGTCGAATCCGGCGTCGATGCCCTGTCGGAGAATGTGCGAGGACAGGGCCAGGTCGCCGCGCAGGGTCATCTTCGGCAGGCCGAACTCGCGTTCCTCGTTGTACCAGTTCGCGTCGTACATGGGCGCGTTGCCGACCAGGAACTGCGGCATGTTGTCCAGCCACAGTTGGTGGAAGTGGTCGCTGCCCACCATGACCAGCACGTCCGGGCGGGCCCGGGTGAGGGTCTCCCGGAACCTCTCGATCTTGCCGACCCACTCGTCGGCGAAGGGCGGGCGGTCCGCACCGGTGGCCGTACTGGCCCGGTAGTAGAACGGGTGGTGGGTCGACGCGATGACCGCGACCAGTTCTGCCATGAAGACTCCTTCGTCTGACGCTGTGCTACCACTCCGTTGTCACTGGGCTGTTCTGGGCTGTCACTGTGGGTCGGTGACGTCTGCTGCGAATGGTTCGGGCTACTCGGGCTGGGCGTCCGGGGGCACGTAGACGGCCGCACGGTCGACCGACATGTAGACGTCCATACCGATGGGGTGGCGATTCTCCTCGGCCAGTTGACCGAGCAGGCCGGCGGCCCGGGCCAGCAGCGCGAAACCGCGCAGCATGTCGATCGGCAGGCCCAGGTCAGCCAACGCGGCGCCCACCACGCCGGCGCCGTTGAGCGGCAACGTTCGGCCGAGCACCTGCGGGTGCACCCGCCCGATCGCCTCGAACAGCCGCAGGTGCGGACCGCGCAGGCCCTCCTCCTCGGCGATGGCCAGCATCACCGGGGTCCGCGGGTCCCCGTCCTTGTGGTTGGGGTGACCCAGTCCGGGGACGAACCGGCGCGCCGCCCTGGCCTCGTGCACCGCCGCCAGCGCCAGTGCGTCCCACGCGTCGTTGTCCGCGTCGGTGTTCCCGGGCAGCTTGCCACCCTGGTCGGACACTCCGGCCAGCACCTTCGCCAGGAACTGCCCGGCGTCCTCGGTGACCCCCAGGAAGCGCGACCCGCCCCCGAGCAGACCGGAGGCGAGAGCGCCCTGTAGGGAGTCGGGTGCGGACAGGTAGGTCAGCCGCGCCGCGATGGCGGTGGGGGTGAACCCGTGGTCGGCCAGTGCGACCAGGCACGCCTCGAAGACCCGCACCTCCGAGGGGGTTGGGCGGCGCTGGGTGACCAGCCAGAACGCCAGCTCACCGAACCCGACCTTGCCCATCAGGTCCGCGGCGAGGTCCTTGCCGAGGAGCGAGATGGTGGTGGCGTTGGAGGTACCCAGCGAGGTGGGGTACCGCGGCGCCGGTCGGGAATCGGTGGGGTTGGTCTGCTCTGGTGCGGTCACCGGGTCTCCTCGGGTTCGACGGAGGGCAGGGGTTGGGCATCATCCGGCGTGGGAACCTCGGCGCCGGCCTGGTGTGGGGTCGACAGCCAGGCGCGCAGTTCGGCGCCGTGCTCGTCCAGGCTCGGCGGGGGCAACTCGTAGTGGGTCGGGGTGACGGAGAAGGTGATCGGGTTACGCACCGAGGGAACCGCCGCCTCGCCCTGCCCGACCCGCACCACCGGGTCCAGGCCCAGTTCGGTGGCGAAGGCCACTCCCTCGTCGATGGTGTTGATCGGACCGCAGGCCACCCCGGCGGCCAGCAGTTTGTGGAACCACGCCATCTTCGTGTCGGTGGCCAACCGTTCGACCAGCAGCGGGCGGAGTTCTTCCCGGTTGGCGGTGCGGTCCTGGTTGTGCGCGAACCGCGGATCGTCGACGAGTTCGGGTATGCCCAGCACCTGGCAGAGCTTGGCGAACTGCCCGTCGTTGCCGGCTGTGATGATCAGGTCGCCGTCGGCGGTCGGAAGCGGCTCGTACGGGAACAGGCTGGGGTGGGAGTTGCCCATCCGCAACGGAACGACCCCACCGGCGACGTAGGCGCTGGCGTGGTTGACCAGCCCCGACAGCGCCGTGGACAGCAGGTTGATCTCGACGTGCTGACCGACCCCCGTGCCGTCGCGGTGGTGCAGCGCGGCCAGCACACCGATGGTGGCCTGCAACCCGGACATCACGTCGAACACCGAGATGCCCGACCGGTAGGGCGACCCGTCCGGGTCGCCGGTCAGACTCATCAGACCCGACATGGCCTGCACGATCAGGTCGTAGCCCGGCAGGGCGGCGCCACCGGCCGAACCGAAACCGGTGATCGACACGTAGATGACCCGGGGGTTGGTCCGCGCCACGCGGTCGTAGTCCAGACCGAACCTGGACAGCCCGTTGGGCTTGAAATTCTCGATCAGGATGTCGGCCCGGGCGGCCAGTTCGCGGGCCAGCCCCAGGTCGGCGTCGTCCTTGAGGTTCAGCGCGACGGACCGTTTGTTGCGGTTGACGCCGAGGTAGTAGGTGGCGACCCCGTCGCGGGTGGGTGGCATCCAGGTACGGGTGTCGTCCCCTCCCGGGCTTTCCACCTTGACCACCTGCGCGCCCATGTCCCCAAGGAGCATGCTCGCGTAGGGGCCGGCCAGGATGCGGGAGAAGTCGGCGACCAGGAGCCCGTCCAGGGGACCCGGAGCGTGCCCGGGTGGAGTGTGCCCGGGTGGTCGGCCTGCCTCGGCGGTCATATCAGTACACACTCCTTGTCCGCATGCCGGACTATCGTCCGACACTGAGTCTCGAACGGCGCGGCGTCGCTGTCAAGGAGGGTTCGGCCGGCCTGCGGGACCGGCCTGCCCCTGACCAACAACACCGGCCAACAACACCGGCCAACAACAGCGACCGACAGGCGGAGCGCGGTGAACCATGTGCCGGTGGGTCAGGACGCCGCGGGGATCGTGCTGCTGGGCAGGGAACCGCGCAGGGCGAAGTCGGCACTGACCTGACCGGCGCTGTGCAGCAGCAGCGGCAGGTGCTGGCCGACCAGCGTCTCCACCGAGGTCTGTGCGGCGTGCACGGTCACGTTCATCGCGGCCACGACCCGTCCGGTGTCGTCCCGTACCGGTACGGCGATCGACCGGATCCCGGCGGCGAGCTGCTCGTCGGTCAGTGCCCAACCCTTCGCCCGCACGTCCCGTAGCACCGCGTCGAGTTCGGCGCGGTCGGGTTGCCAGGTGGCCCGCACCGCTGCCCGGCTGGGTTGGCACAGCGTCTGGTCGAGTTCGACGGGGCTCAGGCCGGCCAGCAGCACCTTGCCCAGCGAGGTGGGTACCGCCGGGAACCGGGTGCCGACGTTCACCGCGATGGTGATGATCTTGGGAACCGAGACGCGGGCCACGTAGACGATGTCCGACCCGTCGAGTTGGGCGATGGAGGTGGACTCGTTGGTACGGGCCACCAACGCCTCCATGTGCGGGCGGGCCACCTCCCACAGACCCAGCGCCTGTACGTAGGTCAGTCCCAGTTCGAGGATCCGCGGTGTCAACGCGAAGCCCCTGGTCAGGCTGCGCACGTAACCCAGCGCCTCCAGCGTCAGCAGGATGCGCCGGACCGTCGGGCGGGCCAGCCCGGTGGCCGTGGCCACCTCACTGAGGGTCATCTCCGGCTGGCCCGGATCGAAGGCCCTGATCACGTCGAACCCGCGGGCGATCGCCTCGATGAAGTTGGGGTCGTCGTCGCGACGGGCCATCTGGGTCTCCTGGTGGTCACCTTGCCTGGGTGGTCGGCTGGAGCGGGCTCGGTGGTGTGCGCCCGCCACGTGAACCCCGGGGGCGGTGGTGCCGGGAAAGCGTAGCCGCCCCGGCACCATCTGTCCGCGATGCGGACAAGATTTGCGTGAAGCTGGCAAATGCTGTTGGGAACCTCTTGACAGGCACCGGTGTGAGTCCCATGGTTACCTCTACATCTTTGAGCGCTCGCTAAGCGGACAATCGTCCGACGATGGGCGCCATGTTGCCTGGTCCCGATGACGAGAAGGGGTCACATGAACGCGACGACTGATCCGGGCGAAAGGGCGCCGCACGACTTCGACGCTGGTCGGCCGGTCGTGCTCCGCGGCGGGACCGTGCTGACGATGGACGACCGCGCGACCGTGCTCACGGACGCCGACGTCCTGGTGGTCGGCGAGCGGATCGAGGCCGTCGGACCGTCCCTGGACGTTCCCGAGGGCACGATCGAGATCGACGCCTCCGGCGGCATCGTGATGCCGGGCATGATCGACACCCACCGGCACATGTGGCAGACCGCCATGCGCGGATACGGCGCAGACTGGACCCTGACCCAGTACTTCGTCTGGTACTACCTGGAGCACGGTAAGAAGTTCCGGCCCGAGGACATCTACGCCGGCAACCTGCTGTCCGGCGTCGATGCGATCGACGCCGGAGTCACCACCACCGTCGACTGGTCGCACGGGCTGCGGACCACCGAGCACGCCGACGCCGCCGTCGACGCCCTGGAGGAGGTGCCCGGCCGGTTCGTCCTGGCCTACGGCAACATCCAGGCCGGTCCCTGGGAGTGGTCGACCGCGCCGGAGTTCCGTGACTTCGTCAACCGCCGGATCCACGGCAGCGACATGCTCGGCTTCCAGATGGCCCTCGATGTGACCGGCGACCCGGCCTTCCCCGAGCGCGCCGCCTTCGAGGTGGCCCGCGATCTCGGGGTCGCGGTGACCACCCACGCCGGGG
>DATCXL010000823.1:0-5308 GCA_036565825.1 Mycobacteriales bacterium | reverse complement strand
TGCCAGTGCCGGGCGCTGTCGGTGGAGACCAGCACCCGGTCCCCGCGCAGGCCCACCGCCGGGGTGGCCACCACCACGCCGTCCACCACCTGGCCCACGTTGATGTTCACCCGGCGCCCGTTGAGCAGCGGTCTGGGCGCGGGTACCACCCGGGTGGCATCCTCCTCGGTCAGCCAGGCGTTTCCGGCCACGTCGGCGTAGCGAAGTTCCCCGTCGGGCAGCACCCGGATCTCCCTGATCGTGTCCAGTGGCATGCCGTCGGTGGCTGCGCCAACCCACCGCCCGTTCACCGGGTCGGTCAGCCGCCAGACGCGCTTGACGTGGGCCTGAGCGCCGCCTCGGGTGGCCAGGTAGACCTGGCTGCCGTCCGGGGCCAGCAGCAGCGTGGGGTCGAACCAGTCGTCGAAAGCCGGGGCGGGTACGGTCGCCCAGTGCCGGCCACGGTCCACGCTGTGCAGGATCCGCGGCACGTCGGTCAGGGGACCGATGACCAGCCACACCTGGTCGGCCGCCACAAAACCGGCTACCAGTAGCTGCGCCGGATCGCCGGTGAGTTGGGGTTGGCGACGGAGCGGATGGTGGATCCCTTCGACCGGATCGTGGGCGGACAGCGGCCGTGAACAGTCAGCCGGGCAGTAGTAGCCGATCTCGTCGCCCGGGGGCACCGCGTCCACCGACCCGCCGATCCTTTCCAACGGCACCTTCTGCCAGGTCAGACCGGCGTCGTTGCTGACGAAGCGAATGCCGGCGATCACCAGGGCGACGTCGTGGCGGCCCCGCGCGTACACCGCGGCGGACGTGGCGACGCGGGCGTCCAGCGGCGAGGCGACCCGGTGCCAGTTGCGCCCGGAGTCGGTGGTGCGCTGGAGCGACCACCTTCCCTCGCACGACGCGGACAGTCGGCACGGGCTGAGCAGCGCGTATCCGAAGTCAGCGTCGGTGAAGGCGACCCGGTTCACCGAGAAGTCCGGCCCTGGTTCGGCTTCGGAACTGGGGATGGGGCCCGGGTTGGGGTGGGTGATGTGGCTGGGCCCGGTCAGCAGGAACCCGACCAGCGCGGCGCCCGACAGCACCGCCACCGCCAGACCGGTCCGGCGACGGCGCACCGGTCCGCCCCCCTCGATCAGGTCCGCAGACGGCGGCTGTCCGGGACGGCCGTCCGCCGTGTCGTCTGTGAAGGCACGCTCGTGGTCGGCGAACACCAGACCTCCACAGGATCTGTCGTGACCAGCGCCGGGTTCACGGTTCACCGGATAATCGCCCGCATCATCCACTAAACCACCCGTTCCCAGTCCTGCTCCACATGCGAAGCAGGTCAAAGGGACGGTGAAGTACTTCTGCGTCGTCCAAACCGGCCCGATGCGAGAGCCGACCCGGTGTGCGAGAGCCAGCCCGGCAGGCGAGCTCTGGACTCTCGCGTACCGGCGCCGGACCGGAGCCGGTTCGTCAGAACCGAACCGGGCGGACCTGCCAGGTCTGGCCGCCATCGGTGGAGAACAGCACCCGGTCGCCCCGCCGACCCAGCACCGGCGTGCCGACCAGCACCCCGTCGACCACCTGCCGCACCATCACGTCGATGTCCACACCGTCGACCCTGGCCTTGGGTGCGGGCACGACCTCGGTACCGGCGTGCGCGGTGTTCCAGGTGTGCCCGGCGATGTCGGTGTAGCGCAGTTCGCCTCCGGGGAGCACCTGGGCCTGGACCACCGAGTCGGACACCCCGGAAGGATCCACGGCGGTCCAGGCCTCGCTGGCCGGGTCGTCCAACCGCCAGACCCCGGCGATCACGCCGCTGCGGGTGGACCAGTCCACCAGGTAGGTGCGCTGGCTGACCGGGTCGGACAGGATTGACGGGCGGAACCAGTCGTGTCCGGCCGGGCCCCGCAGGTCCTCCCAGGTACGACCTCGGTCCCCGCTGTGTGCCAGCCACAGGCTGCCGTCCGGTGCCTGGCTGGCGGCCCAGAGCACGTCACCCCGGCCGACCATCAGACCCGGTCCGTCGCCCGACACGTTCGCCGGTAGTCCGGGTTGGTGCACCAGCGGCCGCTGCACACCCCGGATGTCGTCCAGTGCGGCAAGCCTGTTCTGACAGCGTGCCTGGGTCACCGGACAGAACGCGGTAACCGACTGCCCTGGCGGCACGCTGTCGATGGGCGGACCGTCGCGCAGCCAGTGCCCCTGGGTCCAGTGCCGGCCGCCGTCGGTGCTGACGTACCGCTGGTCTCCCACCACCAGTGACACGCCGCCGTCGCCGGCCTCCAGTAGCAGCGACGGGTCACCGCCCAGGTCGACCGGCAGGGTGATGCGGTGCCAGTTCTGGCCGCCGTCTCGGGTGGCCGCCAGGGTGCGCGTGGTCGTGCACGAGGAGTCCGCGGTGCACGGTCCGAGAACCGCGTAACCGACCCGCGCGCTGACGAACACCAGGTCGGTCACCTCGAAGGCGGGACCCGGCGTCGGGGCCGGGTCAGGTCGCGGTGCTGCGACGTTCTGGATCGGTCGTGCCATCGAGAACCCGGCCAGGGCGACCAGACCGGCGACAATCAGCGCCAGACCGATCCGACGGTGCCGGACCCGTTTCGCCCGGTCGAGCAACTCGGTGAACGGTGGTGGTTGTGCCACGTCCTCGACCGTGGTGCGCAGGACGGTGAAATCGCCGTGCATTACCCACCTCCCCGACCTCCGGTGGACAGCCGGTCCCCGCCCCGGTTCACCAGGGCGTGTACCGCGCCGTCGGAGTACCCGAACAGGCTTGCGATCTCGTGCACGGTCAGCCCGGCGATCCGGTGCAGAGCGACGGCCTCACGCTCCCGGTCGGGGAGTTGACGAAGCGCGTCAAGCAGGGCGCCGTGCGCGGGAACCAGGCCGGGCGGGTTCGCCGATCCGGCACTCGGCCGGCGACGGAACCGGGCGACCAGCGCACGACGACGCTCCCGGCGCCGAGCCAGGCCCAGGGCGGTGACCCGCAGCCATGCCTCCGGGTCGTCGACCCTGGCAAAGGACCGAGGGGCGGCCATTGCCCGGGCGAACGCCTCCTCGACGGCGTCCCGAGCCCGGTCCAGGTCCACGGTCAGCGCGAAGGCCTGGGCCACCAGTCGCCGGTAGCAACCCAGGTACAGACCGTGAACATCGTGATACACAGTGTTAACGGTCTCGCGTCGATGGGCATTATGGAAGTGCTTTGGGCCAACATCGGGGCAATGTCGCGACCGAAAGGCAGGATCCGGGTGCGTGACTGAAGGCCGCCCGGACACGGGGGCTGGCCCCGGGCGCCGCGGACCAGCGGTGATTCGGATCCGATCGGCCAGATCATCCGGCCGTTAGGGTCCATCGGTCGACCGACGGCCGGGCCCGGTGGTGGCCTGTGGTCCGGTGGCGACCGGGGGCAGTCGGGTTCAGCCGAGGGTCAGTCGCTCGCACGGCCGATCGCGCTGATCACCGCGGTCAGCGACGCGGTGATGATGTTCGGGTGGACTCCCACGCCCCACAGCACCCGGCCGTCGACCTCGGCCTCGACGTACGCGGCGGCCTGCGCGTCCCCGCCAGACGACAGTGCATGCTCGGCGTAGTCGCGTACCCGCACGTGGAACCCGACCGTGCTCAGCGCGTCGATGAACGCCGCGATCGGGCCGTTGCCGGTACCGGTCACCTCGTGTTCCCGCTCGCCGATCCGGATGGTCGCGGTCAGCCGGTCCCGGTCGTCAGCGGTCGAGGAGGCGTGGTGTGACAGCAGGGTCAGCGGCCCGCGGGCCCGCAGGTACTCGGCGGTGAAGATCTCCTTCATCTGCTCGGCGGTGACCTCGCCGCCGGTGTCGTCGGTGACCCCCTGGATGACGTGGCTGAACTCGATCTGCAGCCGACGGGGCAGGTCCAGGGCGTGCTCGGTCTTCATGATGTAGGCCACGCCGCCCTTGCCGGACTGGCTGTTGACCCGGATCACCGCCTCGTAGCTGCGGCCGACATCCCTCGGGTCGATCGGCAGGTAGGGCACCTGCCAGAGTGGCTCCTCGGCGGTGCCGCTGGCCGCCGCCAGTTCGCGGTCGCGCAGGTCGAAGCCCTTCTTGATCGCGTCCTGGTGTGAGCCGGAGAACGCGGTGTAGACCAGGTCCCCCACGTAGGGGTGCCGTTCGTGTACCGGAAGCTGGTTGCAGTACTCGACCGTCCGTCGGACTTCGTCGATGTCGGAAAAGTCGATCATGGGGTCGATGCCCTGGCTGAACAGGTTGAGCCCGAGCGTGACCAGGTCGACGTTGCCGGTTCGTTCGCCGTTGCCAAACAGGCAGCCCTCGATTCGGTCCGCCCCGGCCATATGTCCCAGTTCGGCGGCGGCAACCGCGGTACCGCGGTCGTTGTGCGGATGCAGCGAAAGGCACACCGAGTCCCGACGCGACAGGTTGCGGCTCATCCACTCGATCTGGTCGGCGTAGACGTTCGGGGTGGCCATCTCCACGGTCGCCGGCAGGTTGAGGATGATCTCGCGCCCACCGGCCGGCTGCCAGACGTCCATCACCGCCTCGCAGACCTCCAGGGCGAACTCCAGTTCGGTCCCGGTGAACACCTCGGGGGAGTACTCGTAGCCAACCTGGGTGTCACCCAGCAGTTGCTCGGCGTACTTCATCACCGACTGGGTACCGCGTACCGCGATGTCCCGGCACTCGGACCGGTCCACCCCGAACACCACCCGGCGGAACGTCGGTGCGGTGGCGTTGTACAGGTGGATGGTGGCGCGGCGGGCACCGACCACGCTCTCCACGGTGCGTTCGATCAGTTCGTCCCGGGCCTGGGTGAGTACCGAGATGGTGACGTCGTCGGGGATCAGGTCCTGCTCGATGAGGGTACGCACGAAGTCGAAGTCGGTCTGGGAGGCAGCCGGAAAGCCGACCTCGATCTCCTTGTAGCCCATCCGCACGAGAAGTTCGAACATGCGGCGCTTGCGGGCCGGGCTCATCGGGTCGATCAGGGCCTGGTTGCCGTCGCGCAGGTCGACGGCGCACCACTGCGGCGCTCGCGTGATGGTCGTGGTGGGCCAGGTGCGGTCCGGGAGGTCGATGGGGGTGAACGGGCGATAGCGCGAGATCGGCATCGCGGAGGGCTGTTGTTCGTTGTGCACGGTCATCACCTGTCATCTGCGGGTGGCTGCGGCCAGAGATGCCTCACTCCGCGACGAGGGGACCGGCCTAGGAGAGGCCCTCGTCGCGGCAACAAAGAAGCAGGCCGCTGTGCACAGGACGACTGTACGACGTTCCGGGGGCCGTGTCCCCCTCGTCCGGCCGAAACGTCCGCATCCCGGACGTGGGTGCCCTGCTCGCCA
>DATCXL010000813.1:0-3262 GCA_036565825.1 Mycobacteriales bacterium | reverse complement strand
CGGGCCTCCGATGTCCTCGGACAGTCCGTCGTAGCGACCGCCGCCGCCGAGTGCGGCCTGCGCGCCCAGCCCGCCATGTTGGAACTCGAAGGTGGTGCGGGTGTAGTAGTCCAGTCCGCGTACCAGTCGGGGCTCGTCTGTCCACGGGATGGACAGGTCCGCGAGAAAGCCGCGCACCGCGTCGTGGTGCTCCCGGCAGGCCGGGCACAGGTGGTCGGTGATCAGCGGCGCGCCGCCGAGTTGCGCGATGACCTCGGGGCGTTTGTCGTCGAGCACCCGCATCGGGTTGATCTCGGTCCGTCGGCGGGTGTCGGCGTCCAGGTCGAGGCCGCGCAGGAACTCCTGTAGCCGCTGCCGGTAGGCCGGCCGGCACTGCCGGCAGCCCAGCGAGTTGAGCAGCAGCACCTGGCGGGTCAGGCCAAGGCCCCGGTAGGCGTCCCAACCCAGCGCGATCACCTCGGCGTCGATCGCCGGGTCGTCGGTGCCGATGGCCTCGATGTCCATCTGGTGGAACGCCCGGTACCGGCCGGCCTGCGGTCGCTCGTACCGGAAGCACGGACCGACGGTCCACAGTTTCAGCGGGAGCTGGCCCCGGTACATGTCATGCTCCAGTACCGAACGCAACAGGCCGGCGGTGAGTTCGGGTCGCAGCGACACCGAGCGCCCACCGCGGTCGGTGAACGTGTACATCTCCTTGGTGACCACGTCGGTGGACTCGCCCACCCCGCGGGCGTAGAGCTGGGTGTCCTCGAACAGTGGCAGTTCGATGTAGGAGTAACCCGCCCGCAGTGCCGGCGCCGCCAGGCCCTGACGGACCGCGACATACAGGTCCGAACGGGGCGGATAGTACTCGGGGATGCCCTTGGGGGCGGTGAATCCCTGGCTCACAGTCCCGTCCTCGGTGCGGGCTCGACGGCCGACCTCAGGTAGCGGTTGACGGCCCGTTCGCGTCCGATGGTCGTTGACGGGCCGTGTCCTGGATGGACCACCGTGGCGTCGTCCATCGGCAGGATCACCCGGGTCAGCGATTCGTACATCGCCGTCTCGTCCCCACCGGGCAGGTCCATCCGACCGATCGAACCGGCGAACAGCGTGTCCCCGGAGAACAACAGCGGCGCCTGTGCGCTGGTCAGTCCGAACACCACCGACCCGGGCGTGTGGCCGGGCGTGAGCCGGACGGACAGTTCCAACCCGGCCAGGGTCAGCACCTGCCCGTCGGCCAACTCACGCAGGTCGGACGGTTCGGCGAAGGTCAGCCGACCGCACAGGGGGGTGCCCGGCGACGCGCCTATCCCGCTCCACGGATCGGCCACCTGATGCCGGTCGGCCGGGTGCACGAACGCCGGCACGTCCCGGGCCTGGCACACCGGCACAACCGAGAAGGTGTGATCGAAGTGGCCGTGGGTGAGCAGCACCGCCACCGGATGCAACCGGTGTTCGGTGAGTACCTCGTCAAGTCGCCCCACCGCGTCGACACCCGGGTCGATCACGACACACTGCTCGCCAGCGGCGGGCGCGACGACATAACAGTTGGTGGCCGGTGGGCCGGCGGGGAACCCGGCGACGAGCACGCGTGGACCCTTCGAGTGCGGGCGGGAGAGTGGACGGTCACGAGCGTACCCAGCGCGGCGACAGGCCCACGAACGGTATCGCCGACCGCGCCGCCCGGGATGGTTGGTTCCAGGCCCTCGCCGGGGCAAAGCCCCGGCTCCAGGGCCACCCCACAGGGGCACGGTGCTGCGCTGCCCTCTTCGGGGGGCTCCACCCCACACCCCCCTCAGGGTTCGACACCAGGCCCTCGCCGGGGCCAAGCCCCGGCTCCGGAGTAACCCGCAGGCGGCACGGTGCTGTGCTGCCCTCTGTGGGGGGAGCTTCGCTCCACCCCACACCCCCCTCGAACCCCCACATGGTGGCGTGGTGGGGATGGTCAGGGTGGTTCGTGCCTTTCACTCCCCGCAAACCCACCGGCCCGGACGATCGGCAGACAGCTTGGAACCAACCGTCCAGCACCCCGAAGATCGTCTACGGGCCGACGGGAATCCGCCGACCGGGTACACCAATCGGCCTACGATTGCGGGCGGGAAGGTCGGCATCCGCGCGCCCGACCAGCGAGCGGTTCGACCTGCCCACGCCCGGGCACTGCCGGCGACTGCGCCCTGACCGCGCGCAAACCGCCGTAACCCACAGCACCGTAAACTATCCAGGGCCCCGGTATCACGCCCGCGAGGAGAACTCCGTGCCGACCACGAAACAACGCCGGCAGTCCGCCCGGCGGCGCCTCCAACGCCAGCTTGACCGCCGCCGGGAGGCCGCCCGGCGGCGACGTCAGCGAAACTCGATCATCGCGGTGGTCCTGGGAGTCCTCGTGGCGGTCGGCGGAGTCGCCTTCTCGGTCAACAGGCTCGGCGGAGACAGTACGTCCACGGCGGCGGTGAGCACCCCCAGCCCGACGGCCAAGGCACCGCTGCCCACCCGCACGCCGCCGACCAAGGCCAAGCGCGCCGCCAAGAAGACCTCGGGGCCATGCGGCTACGCCGAGACCGACACGACCCTGTCCTCGCCGTACACCTTCGACGAGGGACTGCCACCGGACCCCGACCCGTCGCCGAACAAGGGCAACGCCGGTGTCACGCTCAAGACCGGGGTCGGCAACATCGTGTTCAGCCTCGACCAGCACGCGGCGCCGTGCGCCGTGCAGAGCTTCCTGTACCTGGTCGACAAGGGTTACTTCACCCAGAGCGTGTGCCACCGGTTGACCACCGCCGGGATCTTCGTGCTCCAGTGCGGTGACCCCACCGGCACCGGACAGGGCGGGCCGACCTACCAGTTCAAGGACGAGAACCTGAGTGTCGCCTCGTACACCAAGGGCATCGTGGCAATGGCCAACAGCGGCCCCAACACCAACGGCAGTCAGTTCTTCATCATCTACAAGGACAGCACCACGCTGCCGAAGAAGTACACCGTGATCGGCACCGTGACCCAGGGTCTCGACGCGGTCCAGAAGGTGGCCGACGCCGGCGGGGATGACTCGAACGGACCGGGCGACGGGCACCCCAAGACCGACGTGGTAATCGAGGGCATCACCCGCGGGTAGTCTCCGGTCCCCACGCCAGCCCGGACAGGCTGGCGTGGGGACGGGGCGGTACCGAACCGGCGCGGCGCCAGGACCGGACACAGCGCACCGAGCAGGTCGGGGCACCTGGCGATGTGGTGACACCGGGCGGTACCACCGCACCCGTCGACGGCGCCGACCGGACCCGGT
>DATCXL010000812.1:0-4458 GCA_036565825.1 Mycobacteriales bacterium | reverse complement strand
GGCCAGTGGAGCCGCCTCGGCTGCCTCGGCCGCTGCCTTCTCCTCTTCGGGGGGCTCGGCTTCGGTCACCTGGACCTCAAGGTTGAACAGGTGCCCGACCGACTCCTCCTTGATCGCGTCCAGCATGGCGTTGAACATCTCGAAGCCTTCGCGCTTGTACTCCACCAGCGGATCACGCTGGGCCATTGCGCGCAGGCCGATGCCCTCCTGCAGGTAGTCCATCTCGTAGAGGTGCTCACGCCACTTGCGGTCGAGTACCAGCAGCACCACCCGGCGTTCCAGTTCCCGCATCGCCTCGGGGCCGAGCTCACGCTCACGCTGCTCGTAGGCGGCGTGCACGTCCGCCTTGACCTCCTCCAACAACAGTTCCGCGCTCAGCCCGGACCGGTCCCCACCGGCCTCGACGATCACCTCGTCGATGGTCAACGAGATCGGGTACAGCAACTTCAGCGCCGACCAGAGTTTGTCCAGGTCCCAGTCCTCCGGGTACCCGTCCGAGGTGGCACCCTCGACATAGGCGGTGACCACGTCGTCGAGCATGTGGAAGACCTGGTCACCCAGGTCCGCGCCATCGAGGACCCTGCGGCGCTCGGTGTAGATCACCTCACGCTGCTGGTTCATGACCTCGTCGTACTTGAGGATGTTCTTGCGGATCTCGAAGTTCTGCTGCTCGACCTGGGTCTGTGCCGAACGGATGGCTCGCGAGACCATCTTCGACTCGATCGGCTGGTCCTCCGGAATGGACAACCGGTTCATGATCGACTCAACCGCGTTGGCGTTGAACCGCTTCATCAGGTCGTCACCCAGTGACAGGTAGAACCGCGACTCGCCAGGGTCACCCTGCCGTCCGGAACGGCCACGCAACTGGTTGTCGATCCGGCGGGACTCATGCCGTTCGGTGCCGAGCACGTACAGCCCACCGACGCCGATGACCCGATCGTGTTCGGCTGCCACCCGCCGCTTGGCCCGTTCCACCGCCGCGTCCCACTCGGCCTCGTACTCTTCGGGAGTCTCCGACGGGGACAGCCCACGCTCACGCAACTCCAGATCGGCGGTGAACTCGGGGTTGCCGCCAAGCATGATGTCGGTCCCACGACCCGCCATGTTGGTGGCCACCGTGACCGCGCCCTCACGCCCGGCCTGGCCGACGATCGTGGCCTCCTTGTCGTGCTGTTTGGCGTTGAGTACCTCGTGCGGAATGCCGCGGCGCAGCAGCAGGCCGGACAGGTACTCGGAGGTCGCCACGCTCGCCGTACCGACCAACACCGGTTGTTTCTTCGCGTGACGGGCGGCGATGTCGTCCACGACCGCGGCGAACTTCGCCTCCTCGGTCTTGTAGATGACGTCGGGCTGGTCGATCCGGACCATGGGCCGGTTGGTGGGGATCGGCACCACGCCCAGCTTGTAGGTCTGGGCCAGTTCGTTGGCCTCGGTCTGCGCGGTACCGGTCATGCCGGACAGCCTCTTGTAGAGGCGGAAGTAGTTCTGCAACGTGATCGTGGCGAGGGTCTGGTTCTCCTCCTTGATCGCCACGCTCTCCTTCGCCTCGATGGCCTGGTGCATGCCCTCGTTGTACCGGCGACCATGCAGCACCCGGCCGGTGAACTCGTCGACGATGAGAACCTCACCGTTGGTGACGATGTAGTCCCGGTCGCGCTTGTAGAGCTCCTTGGCCTTCAGTGCGTTGTTGAGGTATCCGACCAGCGGCGTGTTGACCGCCTCGTAGAGGTTCTCGATGCCCAACTGGTCCTCGACGAAGGCAACCCCGTCCTCGCTGATGGCGACGGTGCGCTTACCCTCATCGACCTCGTAGTGCGCGTCACGCCTCATCCTGGGCACGATCCGGGCGAACTCCTGGTACCACCGGACGCTGTGCTCGGCCGGCCCGCTGATGATCAACGGTGTGCGGGCCTCGTCGATCAGGATCGAGTCGACCTCGTCGACGATCGCGTAGGCGTGCCCGCGCTGGACCAGCTCCTCGTGGCTCCAGGCCATGTTGTCACGCAGGTAGTCGAACCCGAACTCGTTGTTGGTGCCGTAGGTGATGTCCGCGTGGTACGCCTGCCGCCGCTCGTCGGGCCGCATCTGGGACAGGATGACGCCCACCTCGAGGCCGAGGAAGCGGTGCACCCGGCCCATCCACTCGGCGTGGTACCTGGCCAGGTAGTCGTTCACCGTGACGATGTGTACGCCCTCACCGGCGAGCGCATTGAGGTAGGACGGCAGGGTGGCGACCAGTGTCTTACCCTCGCCGGTCCGCATCTCCGCGACGTTGCCGCGGTGCAGGGCCGCACCACCCATGAGCTGAACCGGGAAGTGGCGCTGGCCAAGTACCCGTTTGGCCGCCTCACGGACCGTCGCGAACGCCTCGGGTAGCAGGTCGTCGACAGATTCGCCCTCGGCGAACCGCTCCTTGAACTCGTCCGTCTTGGCACGCAGCTCGGCGTCGGTCAGGTCGACGAAGTCTGGTTCGAGGGTGTCAATGTGGTCGGCGAGGCCCTTCAGCTGTCGGACAATCCTGCCTTCACCGGCGCGGAGGATCTTGGCGAGTACCACGGTAGGATTTCTCACTCCTGGAGGAGACGGGTTGAGCGGGCACGGCCCCGCCATCGTAGGCGGCTCGGCCCCTCTTCGGACAACGCCTGGCGGGTGGTCAATGTGCCGGAACCTCGGCATCGTGACCCATCGAACCGGGTGAGATGCCGGAAAACGGCGATCTGACCCGCTACTGGTCCTGCAGGATGGATGGTATGGAGCCCGTCGAGATCACCGCCGGCCGGCTACACCTACGCCCGTTCGGGCCCCAGGACGTACCGGCCGTCACCCGCGCCTGCCAGGATCCCGACATACAGAACTTCACCCAGGTGCCCTCGCCCTACCACGCGGAGGAGGCACGCCGTTACGTCGAGGTCCACTGCCCGTCCGGGTGGGCGACCGGACGGCGAGCCAGTTTCGCGGTGGTCGACTCGGTGTCTGGAGACCTGTTGGCCAGCGTCGAACTGAACGGCATCGGCATCAGGGACGCCGCCATGGCCGAGATCGGCTACTGGTGTGCGCCGTGGGCGCGCCGACGTGGGGTGATGACCCAGGCGGTACAGGTGGTCTGTCGGTGGGGTTTCGTCGCGTTCGACCTGGCCAGAATCGAGTGGTACGCCGAGGTCGGCAACGTCGCCTCGCGCGGGGTGGCGGAGAAGGCGGGCTTCACCGTGGAGGGAGTCCTCAGGGCCCGGTTGACCCACCGCGGCGAGCGGGTGGACGCCTGGGTCGGCTCGTTGTTGCGAGCCGAGGCGGTCTGAACCGCACCCGGCGTACCGGGTGATCTCGGCCAGCGGCTCGTGGACGACTGTCCGTGCCGCCCCGGCCACGGGCCCCACCCCGGATGCCATGGATGGGGCCGCGCGGCCGCGGGTCAGCCGACCAGTGGTCAGCCGACCAGCCGGATTACTCCGTAGTCATAACCCCTGCGCCGGTACACGACGCTTGGCTGACCGGTATCCACGTCGCTGAAGAGATAGAAGTCGTGCCCGACCAACTCCATCTCGAAGAGTGCCTGGTCGATCGACATCGGCTTGGCCGAGTGTTCCTTCTCCCGCACGATGCGTCCGGGGCCCTGATCGTCAGGGCGGTCGGCCGAGCCGGGGTCCTGCCGGTCCAGCACGGCGGTCCCCCGCGCCGTCCCGACCGTCGGAACCCCCGCCAGTCCGCCACCGCCGGTCGCGGCGGCCACCGACGTGGGCATGCGCGAACCACGGTGCACCCGGCGGCGGTCAGCCGCCCTGCGCAGTCTTGACTCCAGTTTGGTCACCGCCGTGTCCAGTGCCACATAGAAGTCCTGGGCGCATGCCTCCGAACGAATGACGGGCCCCCGGGTCTTGCAGGTGATCTCCACCCGCTGGCAGGCGTTCGACTGTCGGCGGTTCCTCTCGTGATACAGCTCCACGTCGACGCGGATGACCCGGTGGTCATAACGCTCGATCCGGTGCAGCTTCTCGGTGACGTGCTGTCGGTAGTGCTCGGGCACCTCGACGTTGCGCCCTCTCACGACGATGTTCACGCGACCTCCACGGTGGTGACGGGCGTCCTGACAGGCACCCTCCGGCTGCGGCGGCAACGGCTCCGGGTCAACCCGACCACACTGGGCACAACTGCGGCACGCGCACCGGAACGGTGTCGGCGGGTCGCCTCCTCTCCCTGGGTCACATCGACGCTAGCCCAGCGGCGTCGATCACGACAGCCCCCTCACCGGGGGAGTTCTGCGGCGATCCCGTTCTGGCCCCGGTCGAGCACGTGGCACGAGAAGGAAATCATTTTGTTATTGGCTGATCAATCTGCTTTAGGAGCGATTGCGGAAAATAGGACCATTGTGCTGATGCTCCTGTTTGTGCGACACACCAACGCCGTTCAGGGAGTCAGCCACGCCCCCGCACCGCCCGGGGAGTCGCCGCCACCACGGCGGCC
>DATCXL010000799.1:0-2053 GCA_036565825.1 Mycobacteriales bacterium | reverse complement strand
CGAACCGGACGCCGGTTCCAACGCGCACAACCTGACCACCACGGGTCGGCGCGACGGGGACGACTGGGTGGTGTCCGGGCGCAAGGTGTTCATTTCCGGGGTCGACACCGCCCAGGCGGTGCTGGTGGTGGGGCGGACCGCTGACGAGCGCACCGGCCGGCTGCGCCCTGCGCTGTTCATCGTGCCCACCGACGCGCCGGGGCTGGAGTTCACCGAGATCTCGATGGAGATCACCTCGCCGGAGAAGCAGTTCGCGGTGTTCCTGGACGACGTGCGGCTGCCCGCCGACGCGCTGGTCGGTGAGGCCGACGCCGGGCTGGCGGCGCTGTTCGCCGGGTTGAATCCAGAGCGGATCACGGTGGCGGCGTACTGCAACGGGATGGCTCGCTACGCCCTGGACAGGGGGGCGGCCTACGCCCGGGAACGCACCGTGTGGGGAGCGCCGATCGGCTCGCACCAGGGGGTGGCGCACCCGCTGGCGCACGCGGCGATCCAGGTGGAACTGGCCCGACTGATGACCCGGCAGGCGGCCGCGCTGTATGACGCCGGGCACGACGCGCAGGCTGGCGAGGCGGCGAACATGGCCAAGTACGCGGCGGCCGAGGCGGCCATCGAGGCAGTGGACAGCGCCATGCAGATCCACGGCGGCAACGGCATGACGACCGAGTACGGGCTGGCCACCCTGTGGGGTGCCGTGCGGGCCGCCCGGATCGCCCCGGTCAGCCGCGAGATGATCCTCAACTACGTAGCCCAACACACTCTGGGTCTCCCGAAGTCGTACTGATTTCTCTGAACGAACACGTCGGGAACCAGTACCTGCGGCGACCCGCCGCCCGAAAGCTCCTACAAGACCCGAGGACACCGCCGCACCACCCCGGACGCCCGGGGCCCGGGCAACTACGTCCGGACGGGGGACGTGCCGCGGAGCAGGACGGAGCAGAATTACGGGGGTGTGCCACGGTGACTCGTGCTGTGCATATCCTGTGAACGGTTGTCAACAGTGGGGGCGCTTGATCTGATGGTGTGTCGAGACACGTGTCTTTCCCGGAGTGGCATACGGGTCCACCCCTATGAGCGAAGCACCATCGGCGAGGGTCCGGTGACCGCCGGGCTCGCCGGGGGAACGCGATGACCGAACCCGACGTCGGCGCCTACGCCCACACTCTGATCGAGGAGGTCCGGACACGCGCCGAGGTCGAGGAGTGCGGCCATGGCGAGGCGTTCACCCACCTCGTGCTAGAGCAGTTCTGCGCCGACGGGTACACCGAGGACGCGGTGTCCGTCCCCTACGGTGACCATGGGTTGGAGGTCAGCGGCTATGGTTCGTCGTCGGACGACCGGTGCCTCGACCTGTTCCTGACCTCGTACAGCCCAAGGGCGGACGAGGATCACAAGGTCGACCGTGGTTCCGTCGAGGCAGCGTTCAGGCGTCTTGAAAACTTCCTCGTTCGGTGCCTGGCCGGAAAACTGGACGTAAGGAGCGCCTCTCCGGAACTGGCTGAGATGTCCAGCGTCGTCAAGGAGCGCTTCGACAAGGTCGAGAGCATACGGTTCCTGGTTGTCACCAACGCGCGCAGCGTGCTCCGAGACCCGGTACGCTCCCGCTCCGTCCTGGGCCGCGTCGTGACATGCGAGCTGTGGGATCTACGCCGGTTGGCGAACTGGGCCGCCTCCGGGAGCAGGGCCGAGCCGATCGTGGCAGAGTTTGCGACCGGACTGGACTTTCTCGAGACGCCACGAACACAGGATGACTGTGCGGTTCTGCTCTCGATCGTACCGGCCTCTGAGCTGGCCAACCTCTACTCGACCCACGGCGCAAGGTTGCTCGAACTCAACGTACGGTCCTTCCTGCAACTCAGGGCGGGTGTCAACCGAGGAATCCTCGACACACTCAAGAACAACCCCGAACGCTTTCTCGCGTACAACAACGGAATCGCCGCGACCGCATCTCGCGTGGACACCGAAGATGCCAAAGACGGGCGACAGCTCCTCCGCCGGATCCACAACCTACAGATCGTGAACGGCGGCCAGACGACGGCCACCATCCACCACG
>DATCXL010000275.1:0-4566 GCA_036565825.1 Mycobacteriales bacterium | reverse complement strand
CCGGTCGAGTCGATGGGCAGGATCCGGTCCTGGTCGCCCTGCACGGCCATCGTCGGCACGTCGATCTTCGGCAGGTCCGCGCGGAAGTCGGTCAGCCAGGACGAGACGCAGGCCAGTGTGCCGATGGCCGACGCCCGGGTCGCGACGTTCCAACTGGCCCAGTAGGCCTGGTCGCTGATCCGGGCCGGCCCAAGCACGTCGATGTTGTAGAAGTCGTCGAAGAACTTCTTCAGGTATGCCGGCCGATCGGCCACGATGGCCTTCTCGATCCCGTCGAACAGCGGGCTCTCGACGCCCTCGGGATTGTCCGGGGTCTTCAGCAGGAACGGCGGCAGCGGGGCCAGCAACACCGCCCTGGCCACCCGTTCGGACCCACGGGTGCCCAGGTAGTGGGTCACCTCACCGGTGCCCATGGAGAAGCCGACCAGCGTGACGTCACGCAGGTCCAGAGTGGACATGAGGATGTCCAGGTCGCTGGTGAGCGCGTCGTAGTCATAGCCGGTGCTGGGCTGACTGGAGTTTCCGAATCCCCGGCGGTCGTAGGTGATGACCCGGTGGCCCGCGTCCAGCAGCACGGGTACCTGTTTCTCCCAGGAGTGGCCGTCCAGTGGGAATCCGTGGATGAGGACGACGGGATTTCCCGAACCGTGGTCCTCGTAGTAGAGGTCGATGGATGCGGAGTTTTCCTTGCCGACGGTGACGTAGGGCACCAGCCCCTCCTCCACTCACGTACATGGACACACGGAGAACTCCACGACGACCGCAGGGGCTCCCGGTCGGCACAGTCGGCACGCCGTGGTGCGTCGGCCGGGTTGGTTTGGACCGTTCCGGCCGCGAGTCGGTCGCGTCAGCCCGCCGGGTAGCCCCACCAGGTGGTGAGTTTGCCCTTCTTACAGGTCACCGTCGCGCCGCGTCGGTCGCCGAACCACGGGTGTGAGCTGCTGTTGTACTGGTAGGTGTGCCGGCCCTTCGTGCACACGGCGGACACCCCGTACCGTTCCGGGCCCCTGCCGTCACACCACATGTTCACCGTCTTGCTGGTGTGCCAGTTGGTGTAACACCTGCCGTTCCAGCCCGCCGGGGTCGAATGTGACCGGGCGGCGGCCGGCACCGACGCGGTAGCAGTCGGCGCCGCCGCGGTGGCGTGGGACTGGGCCACGGCCGACACGATCGGGACGGTGGTCACGGCCAGCGACATCACCGCCATGGCGATCCTGCGCAGCTTCACGAGCCTCCCCATTTCTCCGGTACGAGCGCATGGGTACACCCGCCGTACTGGTTCCATCGACACTTCGGGGGCGGGACTGAAGGGGAATGCCAAATTTCTGCATCGTTCACCGCAGTACACAGGGATATACCTGTTGAACGTAATAATCGGCCGATATGGTAAACCATGGACATGGCGTCGACGAAGGGCCATTCCGGGCCGACGCGCACCCGGACCCCGTCCATCTTCACGGCGATATCGATGAGAACGCTAATTACTGTCTTCATTGTCGCTGTAGTACCGCACTGGCCGGTCTGATAACGGCGCCACCGGCGTTCGCTCGAACAAGCCCCACCGGACGCTGAACCGAACGATGCTGGTCGTGTGCGCGTTGGTCATCACGGCCTCGGTACTGCTGTCCATGTTCCTGCTTTCCGCCAGGGGTGCACCGCCGACCACCACCCCCGCCGTCGTGGTCCACTGATCCCACGCATCGCCGTGACACCCCCACGCGTACCCCTGCCGACCCCTCGCGGCGGTGAGCTACGACCTGTTCTCTGGAGGACACCCTCGATGAGCCAGTTTGTCTATCCCGTCTCGATCAAGGGAGTAGTGGTGCGCGACGGCAGGGTGCTGCTGCTGAAGAACGATCGGGAGGAGTGGGAGTTGCCCGGTGGGCGGATCGAGCCTGGCGAAACCCCCGAGCAGTGCGTGGCCCGCGAGATCACCGAGGAGACGCGGTGGAAGGTGACCACGGGGCCGATCCTCGACACGTGGATGTACCACATCGACGTTGCCGACAAGGACGTGTTCGTCGTGACCTACGGCTGCTGTCCGGACAGCGACGTTGAGCCCGTTCTCTCCTCCGAGCACAAGGAGGTCGGCCTGTTCACCGAACATGAGGTAACCGGCCTGGACATGCCCGATGGCTACCGGCGCTCGATCACAACCTGGTTCACACGGTTGTGCGAGGACGCCGGTGCCCCTGTCGTTCGGACGCACAGGCGCCGTGGTCCACGGTGCCCGTGAAGGAGGGGGGATCCCACAGCACGAGCGCCTCCGGTATCCGCGGCCACAGTCGTCGGGATCTCGACGCCGTGCCGCTGGTTGGCGGACATCCGGTGCCCTGCGGCTTCGTGTGCCGTCTGATCGGAATCGCACCGAGGCGACTCGTTCTCCCGTCGCCACCCAGCTCACAGCTCTGGCAGGGCCGGAACTTCCCGCCGGCCGGGCCGGAGTCAGACAGAACCGTGTCAGGAGGTCTGAAGGCTGTGCACTGCCGGCTACTTGTAAGTAAAGTATGAGTTGGTTTGTACCAACTTCGGTTTCAGGTCGACCAACCACTGACGGAGCCGGTACGCCTCGCCGGCATCGCTGATCACGGGGGGCTCGACCGGTGCGAAGAAGGAGCGTGACATTGATACGGAGCCGCTCTCCAAGTGGATTAGCCGCAGTGCTGACCCTGACCGGCATGCTGGTCGTCGCGAGCCCCGCCTCGGCCCAACCAACGACGACACGGTTGACCTCGACACAGTCGACGACGTCGGTGTCTCCAGCCGACGTCTCACCTCCGGCGGGTAGCGTGCTCGAGCCCGGAGAGTTCTACACCGACACCCAGCTCAGTTCGTCCGTCGGCGGGTGGCGGGTCGTCGGCCAGGGTGACGGGCAGACGACCACCTGGTCGATCAACTTCGACGAGAACGCGGCACGTGCGTGCGGTGGCGGCCGATCGGTTTCCATGATCGGAATCATCCGACGGGACGGTCAGGGTCCCTTCGGCGGCCACGTGCTCACCGCACGGCTGTACGACCTCGACAACACCAACGGGTACTTTCCCTTCATGGACCTCAGCGGCTTCGAGCTGCTGACCTGCTTCCGTATGGTGAATCCGAATCTTCCCGACGGTACAGCATTCACCATCACCACCGACCACGTGCAGCAGTTTTGGCCGGCGGGGGCCGGTGCCGCCGACGGACACTTCGACCTGGTCACCGGTAGCAACGGGCTCGGCTACATGGTTGGTGAATATCTGCCAAGCGGGGGATGGCTCCCAGCCGCACCGATCGGCGGCCAGGGGTTCGAGCCATCGGTACTGCGACTGCCCAGCGGCGGTCTGCGCATATTCATCGAAGCGCAGTCCGTTCCGGCGCTGTACACCGCGGACATCAGCGCGGACCGACACTTCCTGGGCTGGCACAAGGTGGGCGGCGGTCTGGCAAGCAACCCGTATCCGATACTGATGCCAGACGGGCAGATGTCAGCATTCGTGATCGGCACCAACGGTCTGCTGTACCAGGGACGTTTTGACGCAGACGGGCAGTTCCGCGACTGGGTGAGCATTGGTGCACCTGCGGACGCTGGGGGGCTCTCCGGGGAGCCAACAGCGGCGAGCACCGGAGGCGGCAACGTCACCGTTGCCGTGACCGACAACGACAGCGACATCTACACCCGCGACTACGTGCGTGGGCAGGGTTGGGGGCCATGGACGCACCTGCCCGGCGGCAACTCTTTCGCCCAACCGGGGCTCGCTGCGGTGTCGCCGGGTGGCGGGGTGGTCGACCTGTACTGGAAGGGTACGACGACCGAGACGTTCAACCACGTCCTGACCAAGCGGAAGAGCAACGGAAAGTGGGGCGGGACCACCGATCTGGGTGGCCAGGTCGGTTACCTGTTCGCGAGCTACCGGGCCGGCCGTACAGATCTGTGGGCACAGGCCCTTTCACCTACCACTCAGTCCATGTGGCAGCGCACCAACACCTCGGGCACGTGGAGCAGTTGGCACAGGCTCCCCTACCCTGACTGACCCCTGACCCCTGACCCCAACCTCGGCTGCGACCACACCGCATCCTGATGGTCGCCCTGGTCGCCCAGAACGTTCGACTGGCGGTCGGTGTCAAACCCTCCGTATGACACCGGCCGCCAGGCCCCCGCACACCGGTTGCGTCGGGGAAGCTGGTCCCCGGTGTCTGAACGATCAGATGACGTGGCGCCCGGGCGCTTCCATCGCATTCGACTCGAACCAACAGTTGCGACGGGTCGGACGGCCGCGCCTGGCACCTCGCCGTGGGCAGAGGCCCACGAGCAGGGAAAGAACAGCATCAGAGGGTGAAACACGTCCCTCAGACCGGAAGCGGCGCCATCGGAAAGATCTGCCCGGGGACGCCGCTGTTCGCGCTACTCGTCCAACAGGGTGCGCAGGTAGGTGTCGGGACGTGCCAGGAACCGCCTCCGGTGGTCGACCAGGTCGAGGTCCGACCAGGCCACCTCGGCCAGCCCGTCCTCGCCCATTCTGAGAATCCGCGCGCCAGGTAGGGCGGTCAGCACCGGCGAGTGCGTGGCGCAGACGACCTGGCCGCCGG
>DATCXL010000784.1:0-2168 GCA_036565825.1 Mycobacteriales bacterium | reverse complement strand
AGCCGGTCTGCGCACCGACCAGGGTCAGGGTCATCGGCCCTGGTGCCTGGGTGTTCGGCACCACGACGTCCACCGTCGCCTTGCCGGTCACGTCGAAGCCGGGCAGCCCGGCCTGGGCCGCGTTGTCCAGCGTCGCCGTGCCGAGCGTGGTGGCGCCCAGCTTGACCGTCACGGCCGTGTCCTTCACGTCCACGGCGTTGGTCATCGACCAGCCCTGCACGTCGAAGACCACGTGGTCACCCGGCGCGTAGCGTCGCGACGCACTCGCCGGGAAGACCGTGTTGACGCCGTTCTGCTTGTAGTCCGGGTCGACGTGGTTCGCACCGCTGGCGAACTCGGCCATGTAGTCGACCATGCCCTGCAGGTCGGTCTTGCCGGTGTCCTGCTTCCCGGCACCGTTGGCGAGCTCGGCGAACCCGTCACCACCGGCGGCGAGGAACGAGTTCACCGTCACCGAGTACGTCGTCGCCGGGTTGATCGGCACCCCGTTGAGCCACATCCCGGTCACCGTGCCCCGAGTGCCGGCAGGCGAGCCTGCAGGCGGCGGGATCGAGGTGTAGGAGAAGCCCTTGGAGATGCCCAGCTTCAGGAACGGACGCGCCGCACCGGCGGCCTGCCACTGCTGCTCGAGCACCGTCTTGATCTGCGCACCGGTCAGGTCCATGTTCACCAACGTGTTGGCGAACGGCTGGACATCGGCGGCCTGACGGTAGGTCACCGTCTTCGGGAACGCCGCCCCCGTGCCGACCATGTCCTGACGCAGACCACCGGGGTTCATGAACGCGATCTGCGCCGCGCCCGACTCGGCCCCACTGGTGGCCCACTTCTGCACCTCGGCCACCAGGTTGCCCAGCGTGGACTCCGCGCCACGGTTCTCCGTCGTACCGTCGGCCAGCTTGCCGCGGAAGAACGGACCACCGATCTTGCCCAGCTCCACCGCACCCAACGGACCCGCCGCGTCGACCGCAGCCTGCACGATCGCCGCCGTGGCCGGGTCGGCCGGGTAGTTGAAGGTGCTGCCACTCGTGCCGACCTTCAACGGGAGCAGCGCGTGCGTGCCCACGACCACCTGGTCGGTGACCTTGTTGTACTCGAAGGTCAGCTTGTTCAGCGCCATGCCGTACTGACCGGCCGAGACCACCGGACGCTTGGTCACCGGACGACCCGCCCAGGCCGGCACGTCGAACTCACAGTCGTAGGCCAGGTGGGTGTGCCCGCTGACGATCGCGTCGATGTTGGGGTTGACACCGGCGATGATCTTCCCGAAGTCGGACGTCGGGTCGTCATCCATCGTCGCGCAGTTCGTGCCCGCCGCGCCCTCGTGCACCAGCAGCACGATCACGTCCGCGCCACCGGCCTTGAGCTGGTTGGCCGCAGTGTTGACCGAGCTGACGATCGGGTCGACGTGGATACCAGCGATCCCGGCCGGCGAGACCAGCTCGGGCAGGTGCTCGGTCACCGCACCCACGAACCCGACCTCGACACCGTCCATCGTCTTGGTCCACGTCTCCGGGATCAACGGGTCGTTGGCCGGGTTGTTCTTGCGGACGTTGGCCGAGATGTACTGCCAGTTCGCCCCACCGAACGGGTTGGTCGTGGCGTCGTAGGGCGCCATCACCCGATCGGTCAGATCCGCAGCACCCTGGTCGAACTCATGGTTTCCAGCAGCAGACACCTCCAGACCGGCCTCATTGAGCGCATCGATCGTGGGCTTGTCCTTCTGGATGAACGAGTCGAACGTCGACGCACCGATCAGGTCACCAGCCGCCGCGAACACCGTGTCCGGGTTCTGGCCACGCAGCTGCTTGACCGCACCCGCCAGCACCGCCGCACCCGAGGTCGGCGCACTGGTGTCGTTCAGCAGCCGACCATGGAAGTCGTTGGTGCCCAGGATCTGGATCGTCTTCGTGGTCGGGGGTGCCACGTCGGGCACGTCGATCCCGACGACCTCCGGGTTGTGGTCGGAGGCGCTGAACGGGACGGTCCCGTCGAACAGGTCGGTGCCGACGTAGTGGTAGCGGCTGTACTGGTTGAACACCGTCTCGTTGGCGTTGATCTCCCAGATGTCGACGCCGGTGACCATGGCCTCGGCCTGTGCATTGGCGATCACGTGGTCGAGCGAGCCGGACGCGCCGTCGAAGGAGTAGCTCTCCTCCTGCGGGTCGTCG
>DATCXL010000759.1:0-3177 GCA_036565825.1 Mycobacteriales bacterium | reverse complement strand
CTAAGACGGGGACCAGGCGGCGCCTGGCGGCGTTCTCGCTCGCTTGCGTGCCGTCGCACGCGGCGTTCGCTGCGGCCTTGCCAGGTCACCGTCTGGCATCCCGGCGTCGACTGGCGGCGTTCTCGCTCGCTTGCGTGCCGTCGCACGCGGCGTTCGCTGCGGCCTTGCCAAGGTCACCGTCTGGCATCCCGGCGTCGACTGGTGGGCGGCCGCCTCTGGTTCCCCGTCTGCCGGTGCGGTGTGGGTCGAGGTGTATCGCCCCAGGCATCCAGGGGTGGTGCGTTTGCTTCCGGTGCCTCGTGCCAGGCTCTGGGACATGCCCCGTCATACCTATCTGTGCCCGCTGCGGTGGGCTGACATGGACCCGTTCGGCCACGTCAACAACACTCTGTTCGTGGCATACCTGGAGCAGGCCCGGGTCGACCTGCTCTTCCACCGCGCCGCACATGAGGGGGTCACGACCATATCCGAGGGAACGGTCGTCGCCCGGCACGAGATCGACTACCTTCGGCCGGTTCGATACCGCCACCGGCCACTACGGATCGACATCTGGTGCAGCAAGATCGCGGGCGCGTCGTTCACCATGGACTACGAGATCTTCGACGGCACCGACGGCACCGACGGCACCGACCGGTCAGACACTGGCCAGCGGGAGTGGCTGGCCGCGCGGGCATGCTCGCTACTGGTTCCCTACAACCTGGCGGCCGGTCGACCGCGGCGGCTCACCTCGGGGGAGCGTGAGTTCCTCGGGCAGTACCTGGAGGACCAGCCGGGGTGAGTGTCGCCTGCCTACTACACCCGGTCGGTCAGACCGATGCCGCAGACCTGGGGACGTTCCTGTGGCGGGCGGCCCGGCTCGATGCCGCCGTCCTGGTGCGACTGGTTGCAGACCCGTACCAGCAGGTGGTGACCGGCCATGTCAGGCTCCCGTTCGGGGTACCGGTCAGCCGGACCGTACGGGGCACACTGGCCGGAGGCACCGACGTCACCGTTCGTGCGGCAGACCTCGCCGAAGCGCTGGCCGGGGGTTCGACCGGCCCGGTGGTGCTGCCCACCCGCCGTGACGCCGAGTGGCGGGGACCGCTGCCACCAGCGGGTGGTTGGCGGCGGTTGGACGCGGTTCCAGTGGGCGCGCTACGACGTGTGGTCGTCGCCGGGATCGAGGCATTCCAGGCCGCGGCGGCACAGACCGGCGGCGCCCCGGTCCGCCGGGCCGTGGCCGACGCGTTGCTTGATCATCAGGCCCTGACCGTCTCGCATGAACAGGACACGGTGACACTCCCGCTTCGGGTGTGCCACGCGGCATGGCGGATGGGTTTCCTCGGAGCGGACGGCGGTGCCGACTGCGCGGTGTCGGTCGCCGGACGGTGGGTCCGGCTGGCGGCACCGTACGGGTCGGTTTACCGCGGTCCCGACGAGGTGTCCCTGTTGCTGGTGCGGTGAGCCGCGGCCCGACCGGCCCAGGCGTTCGCTCCGACCGGTTCAGGGCAACCGGGAGTCCATCAGCCACACCGAGGTGTCCGGAGGCAGCGCCCCGTCCTCCAACGGGCCGCTCGAAACCAACACCTCACCCGGCGGCAGCGGCACCGCCCGGTTGCTGGCATTGAGCGCGCACACCAATCCGTCGCCGCGACGGAACGCGAGGCAGTCATGTGGCGCGCCGAACCACTCCAGTTCGTAGGAACCGGCCGGGCACCGGTGGCGCAGTTCCAACGCCGTGCGGTACAGCGACAGCATCGAGGCCGGGTCTTCCAACTGTGCCTCGACGGTGAGGTCCTCCCACCCGTCGGGCATCGGCAGCCAGGTCGACATGCCGGTGGTGAACCCGTAGGGAGGCTTCTCCCCGGCCCAGGGCATCGGAACACGCTCACCGTCCCGGCCACGCTCGGTGTGTCCTGAACGTTCCCATATGGGGTCCTGAAGTGCCTCGTCAGGTAGCTCGACGTTCGGCAGGCCGAGCTCATCACCGTTGTAGATGAACGCGGCACCGGGCAGAGCCAGTTGGAGCAGCGTGGCGGCTCGCCCCCGGCGGCGGCCGATCTCACCGCCTCCGTACCGGGTGACATGCCGGATCACGTCGTGGTTCGAAAGTACCCAGGTCGGGGTGGCGCCCACCTCGCGTATCGCGTTGAGGGAGTGCACCACCGCGTCGGTGAACTCCTCGGCGTCCCACGGAGCCTCGACGAGCCGGAAGTTGAACGCCAGGTGCAACTCGTCTGGTCGAACGTAACGGGACAGCCGTTCGTCGTCGAGTACCCATACCTCGCCCACCGCCATCCGGTTCGGATAGGCGTCGAGCACCCGGCGGATCATGCGGTGCACGTCGTGCACCCCGTCGTTGTCGAACCGCGGTCGCCCGTCGCCCTCCAGCAACGCGCCCTGAGTTTCGTCCACGTCTGGTAGGCCATCGGGCTTGGCGATGCCGTGCGCGACGTCCAGCCGGAAACCGTCCACGCCACGGTCCAGCCAGAAGCGCATGGTGCGTGCGAAGTCGGCCCGAACGGCCGCGTTGTGCCAGTTCAGGTCTGGCTGCTCCCTGGAGAACAGGTGCAGGTACCACTGGCCGTCCTCGACCCGGGTCCAGGCTGGCCCGCCGAAGATGGACCGCCAGTTGTTCGGCGGTGCCGACCCGTCCTCACCTCGGCCGTCCCGGAACAGGTACCGGTCCCGTTCGGCGCTGCCAGGTGCTGCGGCGAGCGCACGCTGGAACCACGGGTGCTGGTCCGACGAGTGGTTCGGCACCAGGTCGATGGTGACCTTCAGGCCATGTTCGTGCGCGTCGCGTACCAACTCGCCGAACTCCTCCAGGTCGCCGAAGAGTGGGTCGACGCCCCGCGGGTCGGCCACGTCGTATCCGTGGTCAGCCATCGGTGACGGGTAGAACGGCGTGATCCACAAGGCGTCGACACCCAGCAGACTGAGGTAGTCCAACCGTTCCCGGACACCGCTCAGGTCGCCCACGCCGTCGCCGTCACCGTCGTTGAAGCTTCGGATGTAGACCTGGTAGAAGACGGCGTCTCGCCACCACTCGGGGGTGCCCGATGTGGCGGGTGCGGCGCTGCTCGCCTCAGTGGAGCGGTGCACGGTCCTCCTCCGGTCGGCTGGCGCGGTCCGCGCGGCGGCGTGCCATCCGGTTGCCGTCGTCCCTCCGCGAACCGTCGCGGGTGTCCGGCGGTA
>DATCXL010000758.1:0-4788 GCA_036565825.1 Mycobacteriales bacterium | reverse complement strand
TCAGCCTGGCCCAGGCGGCGGCCAGCGAACGCGGCTCGCCCCACCGACCCTCGTGGCCCAACAGCAGTGCCTCGGTCAGTGCCAGGTCGTGGCAACGCGACACCCGTACCCCCGCCCGTAGCAGCCTCGGGTACACCGCGGCAGTGTCGGCCCAGACCCAGCGCGGCGAGTTCTGCCGCTCACGTTCGCGCACCGCGGCGGCCAGGTCGGTGACCCGCTCGGGGGACCCTGACCGGGTGCCGTCCTCGCCCAGTGGAAGCAGCACGCCACCGCCCCAGGTCGGCACCACCGCGATCCACACGCGGTCGATTCTGCGCGCGCCCACCGACCGTTTGCCGGCGGCCCGAGATGGAGATAGGTAGGGGGCCGGTCTGGGGGGGTCATGGGCAGGGTCGACGGCAAGGTGGCGGTGGTCACCGGGGCGGCGCGTGGGCTCGGCGCGGCCCAGGCCAGGGCGCTGGCCGCCGAGGGCGCGTCGGTGCTGGTGACAGACCTGCTACGCGAACCCGCCGAGGAACTGGTCGAGCAGATCGGTGCCGCGGCCCGCTTCCTCCGACATGACGTCACCGACAGCGCCGGGTGGAAGGACGTTGTCGGCGCGGCCGAGGACGCCTTCGGCCCGGTGACCGTACTGGTGAACAACGCGGGCATCTTCCACGGTGCGCCGATCGAGGACCTCGACGAGGCCGACTTCCGGCGGGTGGTGGAGGTCAACCAGGTGGGGACGTTCCTTGGCATGCGGTCGGTGTTGCAGTCCATGCGGCGGGCTGGCGGTGGGTCCATCGTGAACGTCTCCTCGATTGCCGGGATGACCGGCTTCCCCGGGTTCCTCGGCTACACCTCGACCAAGTGGGCCGTCCGGGGAATGACCAAGGCGGCCGCGGTGGAACTCGCGGCCGACAACATTCGGGTCAACTCGGTGCACCCGGGTGTCATCGACACCGAGATGGTCAAAGGCTTGGACACCGGCGCCATTGTGCGGACCCAACCGATCCCCCGGATGGGAACGCCCGAGGAGGTGGCCATGCTGGTGCTCTTCCTCGCCTCGGACGAGTCCGCTTACTCGACCGGATCGGAATTCGTCACAGATGGCGGATACACCTGTCAGTGATTCACACCAGCAACGGTGATCAAGATGGAACAGAACGGAAGGGACGCGGCTACCGAACCGGCAGGCGGGTGTGCCGGCGATCGATCGGTCCCGGGTGGCGACCCCTCACACCGCGAATGGGACGGACATACCAGAGTGGAGGGTGGCACGTGGACGGGAAGCGTAACGACCTACTGGACCGCAGGGCGCCGAGCCGTCGTGGGGCGCACCGCGCCCCACGGACGGCCCGGGTCTGGACCGGCCAGAGGCGGTCTCGTCGGACCTGGCCTGACCGGGTCCGGTCCGGCAAAATTCGCTCCGGCAGGGTCTGGGCGGAGGGTTCGACCCGCCCCGGTCGGCCGGTTCGGCGCGGTGCGGTGCTGGGCCTGGCCACCATCGCGGTGGCGATCGCTGCCGGTGTGCTCGGCTGGACCGGGCGGTGGGCACACCTCGGTGGCGCGGTGACACACCACCTCGACACGGTGGTCGCGACGGTGCTGCTGGCCGCTTCCCTGGCCGTGGTGTGGAGACTCGGTGACGAGGACCGGCGCTGACCGGTACCTCGACGGTCCGGTGCGACCGATACATATCTTGATCATCGAATTCGGACCGGGAGGTCCGATGTAACCGGTCACAACAAGGCAGTAAGTGGGATTTACATTTGATCCCGACCAAACCGTGACGCCGACCGCTCGAAGCCGTTGTACCTAGCGCCTGTCGTCGTCGGTCAGCGTGCCTGGGATCGGCCGCCGATCCGTGCCACAGGTTCGAATGGGCCCGGGTGAAGAGGAGGTCGGCGATGCCGGCACACATGCGCTCTGACATGTCCACCGGAGAGCGGATCGCGGCATGGCGCGTCTACCGCGGGATGACCCAGGAGGCGTGCGCGGGACTGGTGGGTAAGTCTCTTTCCTGGTGGAAGAAGGTGGAGTCAGGCGTCCGACACGTCGAGAAGCTCAACGACCTGATCACGATCGGCCAGGTGCTGCGGGTCGGCAACCTCGCCGACCTGACCGGGATGGCGAGGTTCTCGCTGGCCGTGGACAACACCGGCGAGCACCCGCTACTGCCCCCGGTCAAGGCCGCCTTCAACGCGATCCCGCTGAACACCGGGGAGCCACCTGACCGCGCCGAGTTGCGCCGCCGGGTCGCCGCCGCCTGGCACCTGTGGCACACCTCCGGCTACTTCCACAGCAGGGTCGGTGAACTCGTGCCCAAACTGGTCGAGGACGCCGAACGGCTGCTGCTGACCGCCTCGCCGACCGAGCGGCGGGAGGCCTACCGGTTGCGTGCTGACTGCTACAACCTGGTCCGGGGCTGGTTACGCAAGGTGTGCGCATACGACCTGGCCCGCATCGCGGCCGAACGTCAACTCCAGTCGGCGCTGCGTGCGGACGACCCGGCCCGGACCGGACTCGCGGCGTTCGGGCTGACCGGGGTGCTCATCTTCCAGCACCCCGAGGAGGGCCTGACGGTCAGCGTGCGGGCCGCCCAGATGCTCGACCGGCACCTGGGCACCGATACTCCGGAACAACGCGACAGCCTCGGTGCGTGGGGCGCGCTGAACCTGTCCGCCTCGATCGCTGCGGCCCGGTCCGGTGAGGACGGTCGGGCCTGGGGATTCCTGGACCGTGCCGAGGAGGCCGCCACCAGGTTGGGCCCGAAATTCTGGTGTCCCTCCACCGTGTTCGGTCAGGCCAACGTGGCCGCCTACGCGGTCGCCATCCCGGTGGAACTGGGTAAGTCCAGGGATGCGGTGTCCGCCGCGGAGCGCCGCTTCGACCCCACCGCGTTGCCGTCGGTGGAGCGACGGGCCCGCAGCCTGGTCGACGTGGCCCGCGGTTACGCGTCCCAGCGGGACGATGTGGCGGCGATGAAGTTCTTCGAGATGGCGTTGCGCGAGTCGGTCGAGGAGGTTCGTAACTGCATCGTCGCCCACTCGGTTATCCAGGAGATGTTGCGCCGGGACAAACGGGCGATCTCACACGAGTTGCGGAACCTTGCCCGGCAGGTAGGTGTGCTGGAGGCGACAACGTGAACGAGCACGTGCTCTACCTGGTGGCCTGTGGCGCGCCGCCGGCCCGCCGTGTCGGCGCGCTGGCGGCGCTGGCCGCCGAGGACGGGTGGGAGGTGTGTGTGGTCGCCACCCCGAGCGCGTTGAAGTGGATGGACGTACCCGCCCTGGCCGCCACCACCGGTCACCCTGTGCGCAGTCGGTACAAACAGCCCGACGAGCCGGACCTGCTCCCTCCACCGGATGCGATCATCGTCGCGCCGGCCACCAGCAACACGATCAACAAGTGGGCCGCGGGCATCACCGACACACTCGCGCTCGGCCTGGTGGTCGAGGCCACCGGTGACGGCCTGCCGGTGGTGGCGATGCCCTGGACCAGCCCGGGTCTGGCCGCCTACCCCGCGTTCGGTCGGAGCCTGGCCATGCTGCGCGCGTCCGGCGTGATGGTGCTGTTCGGCCCGGGTGGGTGTGGGCCCCGGCCGGCCGGGGAGGGCCCGTCGCCGGAGTTCCCGTGGAGCCTGGGTCTGGAGGCGCTGCGGCGCCGCTTTCCGACCTGATCAGCAGACCTGATCATCGACAACCCGTCGGTGGGCATCAACGTGGTGACCCGAACGCGTCTTGGCAACACGGCGTTGCCAAGCGACCGCGTCGTGTCGCCAACCTGTGACAGGTCGCCCCGAGTCCCGATCATCGCTACGGGTACTTCGACTCGACCGCCGCCATCCTCGCCGAGTTGGCGGTGGGAGGTGCCCCCGCGCTGCCGTGACCGACCGGCCGAACTGCACCGCGACGCCCCACTGGTCGGGGCACTGTGCGAATCGGGCTCGACCGACCCGGCGGTACCGACCGCGCCCGTGCAGGGTGTGGTCGACGCGGCCACCCACCTGATCGAGTCAGGCACCGCCCCGAACGGGTGATCCCCTCGGCACCGGTCATGGTCGAGGCCCCACTCACCGGACCTCAACAGGCCGGTTCAGGCCCTGCCTCGAACAAGGTATGCGGTCGGGCCACCCCCAGGCACCCAGACACCAAATTCACTGACTCACGCCGATCTGGCGCATCAGGCCCACCTGATCGTAGAAGAGGTTCTCCTCGACGATCTTCCCGTCCTTCCACCGCGCGACCGTGCAGAAGTCGAGCTCGAAGGACCTGTTGGTGGCCGGGATGGTCTGCCCGTCCGAAGCGGTCAACGGGCCGATCATGGTGCCGGTCCAGCGTGCGATCGAACAGGTCCAGTCGTCCTGGCCGAACAACGTCTTGTACGGGCGGTTGTCCAGGTGGTTCGCGAAGGTCCTGAAGAACGCGATCGACTCCTCCCGATGGGCCTCCACCCCGCGGGTCGGCTCGCGCTGGCCGGGCCAGTACACGGCGGTGTCCTGGGCGTGACGGGACATGAAGATGTCCCAGTCCTGAGCGTTCCAGGCGTCGTCCAGAGTCTGCATCAGTCGCATGTTCTCTTCTGCACTCACGCCTCCTCCTGACTCCCGAACAGTCGGTGTCCGACCTGGTGTCTCTCGACATGGAGGCCCTCGGGGCGTGGCCTGCGGCAACGGTATCTCCGGGCCGCCCGCGGCGCGCGTCGAGACGACCCGGAAGCGGGTCGGCCGCCCACCGTGTGGATCGGTCCGAAATGACCTTCCGGATGCGACCGGGCCGGACTCTTGCCAGGGTGTGACCGGGAGCC
>DATCXL010000726.1:0-4603 GCA_036565825.1 Mycobacteriales bacterium | reverse complement strand
GGAGCCGCTGTTTCCTGCCCGTCCGCGGACCGTCAGCCGACGGCATCCGCCGCGGCGCGGACCGGGGTGGGAACTGCGACGGGTACTGGTCAGCGTCCCGGGTGTCACTGAGCACGGGTGTCTTCCGATCCATGGTCGGTGGTTGGTGTGTGCCGAGGCCGCCCCAACCATCGGCCGAACCGTCGCCACCAACCAGGACCCTGGTCTGCCTGGTACCGGCAGGGACAGGCACGCGTCTACCCCGCGACCGACAATGGAAGGGTGAACGGAACGGTGGGCACCGGTGAGCTTGGCGACTTCCTGCGTTCCCGGCGGGCCATGCTCACCCCGGGACAGGTCGGTATCGCCTCCTACGGCACTCGCCGCGTCCCCGGGCTCAGACGCGAGGAACTCGCCCAGCTCGCCGGGGTGTCGGCCACGTACTACACCCGACTCGAACAGGGCCAGTCGACCAACGCCTCCGAGTCGGTCATCGACTCGATCGCCCGTGCGCTGAACCTGAACGAGGACGAACGCGCCCACCTCCACGACCTTGCCCGCCCGGCCAGGGCGGTGCGCCGCCGTCCGGCCAGACCCGACCATGCCCGGCTGGGCACGATCCGGCTGCTGAACGCGATGGCCGGCATCCCCGCCGTGGCGTTGGGCAGACGGAACGAGGTACTGGCCTGGAACCGGCTCGGGCACCTCCTGCTCGCCGGGCACCTCGCCTTCGACGCGCCGGCCCGCCCGGCGGACCGGCCAAACCTGACCCGGATGCTCTTCCTCGACCCGCACACCCGCGACCTGTACCGCAACTGGCACGAGGAGGCGTCGCTGGCGGTCGCGTCCACCCGCTTCATCGCCGCACAGTTCACCGACGACCGGGAGCTGACAGAACTCATCGGCGAACTCAGCCTCAAGAGCCCCGATTTCGCCTCGCTGTGGGCCAAACACCCCGTGCAGCGCTGCACGAGTGGCGTGAAGCGGTTCCACCATCCCGAGGTCGGCGAACTCGATCTCCACTTCGACGTCCTGCACCTGCCCGACGCCAGTGGACAACGTGTCATCACCCACACGGCCGAACCAGGCTCGTTGGCCTGCGTCACGCTGGGCCTGCTCACCGCCGCCGCCGAGTGTCAGGAACTCCCGGCGGGCCCGCGCTGACGGGCAGCGGTCACAGTGGTGCGCGCAGGACCGCCGACACGAGGGCAACGATGGCGCGCTCCAGCATCGGCCGGTTGCGCAGGTGGGGTATCCGGACGAGGCTGTTGGCCACTCCCAGTGCCGCGTGTACCAGGGTCCTGGCTGCCGGCTCGTCGACCTCCGGCCGCGCCGCACGAAGGAGCGACACCCATTCGGTGAGGTACTCCGCTGCGTCCGGTGGAACCTGTTCCGGTGTTCCTCCGGAAGGTTCACGATCTCGGCGACCAGGATGCTGATGATGTCGGGGTTACGGACGGCGAACCTCGTGTGGTCGGCCAGGATGAGCCCGAGCGCCTCGTCGGACGTACCTGCCTGGCGCAGGGCGTCGTGCAGCCCGAGCCACAGCGGGATCGGCGGACGAGACGTGAGGGCAACATGACCGAGCGGGCGTACGTGGTCGGAGTGGGGATGACCCCCTTCACCACCCCGAGGACCGGCGAGTCCTACGACGTGATGGGCGAACGGGCGGCTCGGGCCGCGCTCCCCGACGCCAGCACCTCCGGTGGCCTGCTGTCCAACGGACACCCGATGGGGGCCACCGGGCTGGCGCAGTGCTCCGAACTGGTCTGGCAGCTACATGGCGAGGCGGGACCCCGGCAGGTGGAGGACGTCACTCTCGTGTTGCAACACAACATCGGGTTGGGCGGGGCCGCCGTGGCCACCCTGTACGAGAAGGTGGCCTGACGTGCCAACCGACGCGCCGACCGAGGTGCCAACCACCGGGGCAACCGGCGGGGCAACCGGCGGGGCGGTACCGGACCTGGCCGGGATGGTCGGCACCGAGTTCGACCCGACCACCGTGCTGGTCGAGCGCGGCCAACTCCGATTCTTCGCCCGTGCGACCGGGCAGGACGATCCGATCTACCACGACCTGAACGCGGCCCACGCCGCGGGTCACCGCGACCTGCCGGTCCCGCCCACGTTCCTGTTCGGACTCGGACTGGCCCAACCCGATACGTTCGACTGGCTCACCGATCTCGGCATCGACCTAAGACACCTCCTGCACGGCGAGCAGTCGTTCACCTACCATGCGATGGCCTACGCCGGCGACACCCTGACCCTCACGCCGACCATCACCGATGCCTATGAGAAGAAGAACGGCGCGCTGCGGTTCATCACCCGTCGCATCCAGGTTGACCGGGAGGGCACGGCGATCGCCACACTCGAAGAGGTCATCATCGTCCGCGACCCGAAGGCCCGGTCGTGACGCCGCCCCCGCCGCAGCCCGGCACCGTCCAGGTCGGCACGCGGCTTCCTGATCTGGCGCCTGCCCCGATCTCCCGCACCACGCTGGCCCTGTTCGCCGGTGCCTCCGGGGACCACAACCCGATCCACATCGACCTGGACGTGGCCCGGTCGGCCGGCCTGGACGACGTGTTCGCCCACGGCATGCTCTCGGCGGCCTACCTCGCCCGGATGCTGACCGACTGGGTGCCACAGTCACAGATCCGGTCCCTGCGGGTGCGGTTCGCCGCGATCACCCCGGTACACGGCCAACCCACCTGCACCGGTGAGGTCACCGCGCTGGAGGAGGTCGACGGTGAGTCTCGCGCGCGGGTCGCGCTGCGTGTCACGCTCGCCGACGGCACGGTCACGCTGCACGGAGAAGCCGTCGTCGCACTGGGTTGACCGCCGCGGGACCGGACCGACCTCATCCCCGATTCAGAGTGGGAAGGACAGGTAGACATGGGAAATCTTGCCGGCAGGGTGGCGATCGTCTCCGGTTCCGGCCGGGGCATCGGCCGACAGATCGCGCTCAAGTTCGGTCTGGAGGGTGCCAGTGTCGTGGTCAACGACCTCGACGAACAACCGGCGCGCGACACCGTCGAGCAGATCACCGCGGCTGGCGGGCAGGCCGTCGCGGTGGTCGGCAGCGTCACCGAAGCCGGTTTCGCGGAACGCTTCGTGGGCACCGCGGTCGAGCGTTTCGGCGGGCTGGACATCATCGTCAACAACGCCGGTTACACCTGGGACACGGTCATCCAGAAGATGACCGACGAACAGTGGGATGCGATCCTCGACGTGCACCTCAAGGCGCCGTTCCGGATCCTGCGCGCCGCCCAACCGGTGATCAGCGCGGCGGCGAAGCGCGAGCGTGAGGCTGGTTCGGTGCGCTGCCGCAAGGTCGTCAACATCTCCTCGATCGCCGGGCTGGGCGGCAACGCCGGTCAGGTCAACTACGCCGCGGCCAAGGCCGGGGTGACCGGCCTGACCAGGACCCTGGCCAAGGAGTGGGGTCGGTACAACGTAACTGTGAACACCGTCGCGTTCGGCCTGATCCGTACCCGGCTCACCGACACGACCGCCGGCGGTTCCTCCATCGACGTGGCAGGCAGGCAGATCAAGGTCGGGCTGAACCCTGACCTGCTCGGTTTCATGGAACAGATGATCCCGCTTGGCAGGGCCGGTACCCCCGAGGACGCCGCCGGGGCTGTCTACCTGCTGTGCACCCCGGAGTCGGACTACGTGAGCGGCCAAACCCTGGTATGCGGCGGTGGATTCTTCATGTGAGGTCACGCGGGCCCCGGCGACGGCTGGCGTCGACGGGAACGGCGAGGAGGACCAGACCCAGGGCGAGCACGGCCAGCCCGCACCAGGACAGGGCCGGCAGTCGTTCACCGAGCAGGGCAACACCCAGCACAGCCGCGACCGCGGGCTCAGCCAGGGTCAACGTGGTGGCCACCTGCGCGGGGGTGTGGCGCA
The DNA here is from genome assembly GCA_036565825.1 of Mycobacteriales bacterium. Taxonomy (GTDB): domain Bacteria; phylum Actinomycetota; class Actinomycetes; order Mycobacteriales; family DASULA01; genus DASULA01. The sequence goes on along the minus strand of DATCXL010000726.1, from coordinate 718 downwards.
GGCCGTGTCCGAACAGCCGGTAGGCGACAAAGATGGGGAAGACCGCCAGGTGCAGCGCCACCGCAGCGCCACGGATGGTGGCGAGCCAGTGAGTGCCGGTGGACAGCAGGACAGGCAGTACGAGCAGTGCGGCAGTACCGAACATCGTCCCCATCACGGAGCTGGAGGGGTGTCCCCGCGTGATGAGCTTCCTGCCGACAAGCGAGTAGGCGGCATAGGACAGTCCGGCGAGGGCGGCGAACACGACACCGGTGGCGTCCATGGGTGCGGTACCGCCGGTGAGTTCGGGTCCCAGAACCAGGAGGGTGCAGCCGAACACCGCAGCAAGGGTGGCGCAGGCCCAACGTGCGGTCGGCCGGATCTGCCCAACGAACCATGACAGCAGGCCGGCGAAGACCGGTGCGCTGCCCAGCGCGATCACGGTGGCCACGGCCACGCCGACACGCGCCACGGCCGGGTAGAAGGTGACCGGGTACCCGGCCACCGCCAGCGCGCCAAGGACGAGCAGCCACCGTTCGGCACGGGTGTACGTGCGAAGCGACCAGGCACCCCGGGTGGTGGCGAACAGCATGACGCCGCCGAGGACCAGACCGGCTGAGCCGACGGCTGCCGCCGGCGCACCGGAGGGCGCCAGGGAACTGGCCGTCCCGGTGGTGCCCCACAACACCGACGCACCCAGGATGGGCAGCCGGCCACCAACGCCGCCGACCCGGCGGTG